>NZ_LGTE01000010.1 GCF_001263415.1 Thermincola ferriacetica | reverse complement strand
AAGGAAACTGGCCGAAAGGTCCAGTAAAGCCACCAAGGAAATAGCCGACCTGATAACCAATATTCAGAAAGGGACCAAGGTGGCCGTAGAATCCATGCAGGTGGGCACCAGAGAAGTGGAAGAAGGTGTGACCCTGGCCCAGGAAGCCGGGCGTTCCCTGGAGGAAATAGTAAACGGTGTGCAGGTGGCCGGGGAGCATGTGCAAAAAATTATGGGCCTGATCAATGATATTTTGCAGAGCAGCCAGGAAGTTTCCAAGGCCGTTAACAACGTGGCCGCCATAACAGAAGAAAACACGGCCGCTACCGAGGAAATGTCGGCTTCTGCCCAGCAGGTCAATTCCTCCATGCAGAGTGTGGCTTCCATATCCGAAGAGAATGCCGCGGCAGCGGAAGAGGTATCAGCATCCACAGAAGAACTCACTGCCTCCATAGAAGAGATCTCTGCTTCATCGGAACAATTGGCGAAAATGGCCCAGGACTTACAGGCTATAGTTGCCAAATTTCGCGTTTAGGGGGTGGAGCAATTGAGCCAAATTTCAGAAGAAGAAAAGCAATATGTCGTTTTCCGGCTGGGTTCCGAAGTTTTCGGCATAGACATCAACAAGGTCAAGGAGATTATAGTTTACCAGGAACCTACCCATATGCCAGGGAGTTCAGAATTTATAGAGGGAATAATTAACCTGAGAGGACATGTGATTCCCATCGTCAGCCTGCGGAAAAAATTCAATTTCCCGGAAGCCGGGGATATGGGAAAAACGCGGATAATTGTGGTAGAAGCCGGCAACAGTACCGTGGGTATAGTGGTGGACGGCGTTTCCGAGGTAGTCATGATTTCCGGCAGTGTAATTGAAAAACCATCCTCTCTTCTCACTTCTACCGTAGACGAAAATTACATCACCGGGGTGGCCAAAATGGAATCGGGATTGGTCATAATCCTTGATTTAGAGAAGGTTATTGGCCGGGATATGGCTGAAGCTGTATAAATGCTCATACAGTCTGACAGGGGGTTAGCCAAAACATCAATGCGTAAACCATCAAAATCGCGCTCCCAATAACGGGAGTTTTTCTTTTACCCCAACTTGGCCTAACCGCCGAAATGCCGCGCCGCTGTACGCTGCGCGGCATAAATAATACATGAAAACGAGGCAGCCGTTCCATATTTTTACTATACACTCCAATAATAATAAAAGCATTAATAACTAACAATATAAACAATAAAAAAGACACATGTTAGGAGTGGTCAAGTTGTTCAAAATTAAAGACAGATTCTTGTTGGGTGTTGTAGCCGGTTTAGCTGGAAATACTATAAAAATGGCCATTGATGAAATCTCCATCAAAAAAAAGATATCCCAGCGCTCCTTCCGCGAGACTGCGGCCGGTGTCTGGGTATCAAACCGGAAGGAAGCCCTTAATATAAAAGGACAAATCCTCGGAGGGTTACTTGATTTCGGCATGGGTATGTTGGGTGGTATTGCCTCAGTATCTTTACTGTCCAAAACCGGGCGGGACCATATCATAACGAAAGGAATTACCTCAGGTATAGCCATGGGCTCGTTAATTACTTTTGTTTTGGGCACTTTACCCATAAACCAAATAAGACCGAAAGATGCAGCCAGTAATCTTTCATACATGGTCAGCCATGCTGCATACGGATTGGTTACAACAACGGTTGCCGCCAAACTCGGCCATCCCTCTTTATTTGATACAAAACCGCAAAATAATTATCTTGCACCGACAGAACTTACCTCTGAACAAAAAAAAATTTATAACAGACCGGAACCAAAATATCATAAAACACAAAAACTTGAGCGGGCTTAATCGATCATCCATCAGTCCGCAATCCGCGTAAGCGGGAGCGGTTATGCAGTAAGAGACTTTGACCGGAGCGGAGGAATCATTTATCCCTGTCCGTACATTTATATTCTCCTGTACAGAGCGCCTATCGAATAACAGCCGCGGAAATCAGCCAGGCGGAAAAATCCCCTGTTTAAAAATAACCGGTCTAATGCCGTTAAAGTCATACCGTTAGAAGTGCGGGCGGTACGCATTTCCTTTACCTCGACAAAAACTAAACCGTCCCTTTTAAGTATATCCTGAAAAATTGATACCAGCCGTGAATTTGTGGCATTATCCAGCAGGTTCATAACAAAGGTGCAAACCACCGCATCAAAAGTGCCCGGCCAGGTTTCTATAACCGCCGGCGAAATCACGCTTATAATCTGGTTTTCGCCCGGTTTAAACCGGGCGAATTTCTCAATGACCGGCGTTTTTTCCACCGCTATTACCGAAAAGCCCAATCCCTGTAAATACCTGGTATTGCGAAATGTTCCGGCGCCAAAGTCAAGTATGCGGGAGCATCCCATTTTTGCCATTAAGGGCGCCACTTTAACAATATTATTAGCCACCTGCGGCATCTTTCTTATCTTCCCTGTATACTTTGATTGCTTTTCCTACACAAGTCTTGTTCTCCACTTATTATTCTCCACTGGAAATAATAAAATACCCGCCTGTTGCGCTTTGTTTCAACAGGCGGGCCGTTACCAGGAAATATCCAAAATATATGGTTTTTCGGTGTCAGCAATATTTAAATCGGAACCAAAAATAAACCGTGCCGACTTTTCCTTCGGGTCCATAGGTTCCAGGAAAACTACCTCATCTATATATTCTCCGGGCATTAACTCAAGGGTCGGTTGTGAAAAAATTCCATACCGGTTGGGGATTTCTCTGAAAACCCTGTTACCCTGACGTCCAATCGGTTTTGATAAAACAAAATAGGCTTTATGGCGGGAGTAGTTTGCAACGGTTATAAATAACCTGGTCTCTTTGGTCGCAAACTCCACCCGGTTAATATTTACCACTTCACCATCCATATTCACCGCTTTATTCGGATAAACCGTCAACACAGTGGGGGCCAAAACAGACCATGGATCCTCTACCGGTTCAATCTTATCGGCCACAATAATCGGCGTGCTGCCTTTACTACCTTTGATGCCGTTTTTGATTTGCACACTGCCCACAACTTTGATATACTCGGAATACTGTAGCATGAAATGAGGTTTGCGGTATTCTACAATCAAGTTTTTAAAGGGTACATTATCACCTTCTACAGTAATGGTAAAAATAGTGGTGGTATCGGTCAGTTGTAAAATCTTCTCAATTTTACCCACCAGGTTAACAGGTACTCCTTTGAATTTGGCAGGGTCGGAGTACAATGTCCTGAGGTTTTCATTGGTAAAACCGTATTGAGCAGTTTGCAGAAAATCGCCCGTTGCTTTTCTCGAATCACTGTAGGCCTGATAACTCACAAGAAAAATGATAATAACCAGAGTTACCAGCGTTACAGTGGTTAAAAACTTTCGTTCACTGGCCATTAACCCTCGCAAAGGAGCAGGCAGCTTTTGGACCCATCTCCGGTAACGACCTCCGGACAACTGACCGGTACCTTTCAAATAGGGTTGCTCCTTTACAAATACATAGTATAAAGCCTCTCGCAGTTCAGTTACAGACTGAAACCTTTGTTCCGGTTCCTTGGCGAGGCATTTCATGACAACATCGGCAACCATGGACGGGACTTGCGGATTTTTTTCCTTAATGGGAGCCGGTTCCTGATACAATACTTTATTCACTAATTCCCCGATATGCCCACCGGTAAAAGGATAGTCCCCCGTCAATAGCAGGTACATCAGCACTCCCAGGCCAAAAATGTCCGTCTTTTCATCAACCTTTTTACCGGTTATTTGTTCAGGAGCCATCACAGAAGGAGTTCCTATGCCGGCCAGGGTCTGGGTTAACGAAGAATCCTCTGTTAAACGCGCAATACCAAAATCTGATACTTTTACCTTCATATCCCCGGTGAGCAAAATATTGGCCGGTTTTAAGTCCCGGTGCACAACGTGGTTAGCATGGGCATGCTCCAGAGCTGCACAGACGGGCTCAATAATGTTGTAGGTTTCTTGCCACCCGGGCTTTTTATCATGCAGGTATTCTTCCAGGGTTATCCCGTCAATGTATTCCATGATCAGGTAATAATCCCCGTTATCTTCATAGTAGTCATAAACAGCTACTATGTTTTCATGGTTTAGCTTAGCATTAATCTGGGCTTCCCGGAAAAACCTGCGGACGGCTTCGGGGTCCTTTTGTTTACTATGCATTTTTTTAATGGCAACTTCCCTGTCCAGTTTTATATCAAACCCACGAAAAACAGTCCCAAAATTCCCTCGGCCGATTTCCTCATAAATTTCATATCTGTGTACATTTTGCCCCAGTTGTTCCGTAAGGAATCCCGGAGCAAAATACTCTGTCTGATCCCTATGCTCCGCCGGAACAAGGATTTCGGCAAAATGTGCGATGTCTTCCCTGGAGTAACTGGCCCCTTCCCTGGTATGAATGTAATCGACCAGTTCATCCAGCTTCAACACTTTTACCCTGCCCACATAACCGGGTCTGGTAAACTCCATTGTACTGAGGTCTGCTTCTTCATGCACAAAAACAACTATGGGGTATACCTTGACACTCACCTTATCTCCGTATTCATTTAAGTAACGAACCGTTGTATAGGACTTGACAATCTTGGCGTAATGGTTTACCTGGTTGGCGGGGTTTCCTATTTTGACTTTTTTGTTTTTTCCGGACCTTTTTCGTTCCTGTGTCCAGTTTCCCATTAATCCGCCGGATATTTTACCGTGCATATTCTTGCTCTCAATGACAAAAACACCATTAGGGCCAATAACGACATGGTCAATGTCGATAGTGGCCCCATGGTAAAATATCCTGGGAGAATTTAAGACTACGTAATCCTCAGGAAGGCTCTTTTCCAAAAGTGAGGATACCTTTTCTTCTCCTGGTTGCCCGTATATTCCCGAAATTTTGGAAACATTTTTCAGAACCCTTGCCATCACTATCCCCACCATTATAATGCGTAAATAACACTTTTGTATTAATTTTACCAACAATTTTGGCTTTTTGCCACTAATATTAATTTATACCCTTATAGTAAATAGCAGCGGGCTCCAGTATATACCAATATACCAATTTTATATTTACTATATTATATATTCTAATATGCATATTACTAATGTTCAATCTGATTGTTTTTCCTTTTTTACTTGATTTGTCTAGTATTTTAAGGTCTTACTTGACATCGGCCCAATTTTCCGTTAGACTATTTATTGTGCAAATCATCATATGCGCCCGTAGCTCAGTGGATAGAGCACAGGTCTCCGGAACCTGGTGCGTAGGTTCGATTCCTACCGGGCGCACCATTTAAATCATAACATGATACAGGTCCAAAGTCTGATAAAAGGTCGGATAAATTGGCGAAACACGACAAAATGTCGTGTTTCTTTTCATGTTATTTGTATTATTATAAACCAGCTTTCCGGCTAATATTGTATTTTACTTTCCTTACCGGGATTTATTGTATTTTCCTTCTGCTCCTTTATTTTTTCCGCCTCTGGAATTTGGTCGTCATTGTGAATTGCTTCCAGCCCGATTTCTTCCAAAATCTGATTTATCAAATCTTTACTCATTTTATCCCCCCTTAAAATTTACCGACAAATTATAAATATGCTTATTCAGGTCAAAAAATTCATCTTTTCCCAAAACAATTTTCCAAAGGGTACATTTCATATTTAGCCGACATATTATATTCAGAAATAATCAGCAACTGTCAGGGAGGTATTATATAAATGATTATATCCATTGGCCGTCTTGTATTCAAGCCAGGTATGGAAGCCAAGGGCCTGGAAACCGTATTCGAAAACTCTGCACTGGGCGCTGAACAAAAAGGTTGTCTCGAAGCCACAGTCCTGCAAAACCTGGATAATCCCGCAGAAGTTTTATTAATATCGAAATGGCAGGACCAGGTCAGCTATTCCAATGCCATCACAAACTTAAAAAGAGACCCCAAAGCCAGAAGACTTTTCCTCAAGGTACTGCCCCAGTTGGAAAAACAGCCTACTTACGCCTCATACAAAATTTTGCCGACATAAATTTTGCTTCCGGTAACAGTTTTTTTAACGACAGTTCACCATTAAAAAAGGATGGCCAAAAACAGCGTAAAAGGCCATTCTTTTTGCGGATGAGAGTTATCCTTCATTTTCAACCTTATTCCTTAGTTTAAAACGGCATACTGACTGTATCGGGCAATTGCCACAGTCGGGTTTCTTGTTGGAACAAAACCTATTTCCTATACCCACAATAAGGGCATGGTATTCATTATAATAACGTACATCCGGTGGAATATGTTTCATAAAAAATTGCTGCATCTCATCATAACTAACGGATTCCTCAAAAAACCCCAACCGGTGAAATATTCGCCTGGTATACGCATCCACCACAAAAACAGGTTGCTCGGCAGCATATAAGATTATACTGTCGGCTGTTTCAGGGCCGATTCCATACAAGCTAAGAAGTTCCCTACGCAACTCCTCCTTATCTTTCTGCAGAAATTTATCCAGATCGCCATGGTAGTTGTCCATTATATGATTAACAAAAGCCCTAAGTTTCTTAGCCTTCATCCGCCAGTACAAAGTAGGCACAATATGTTTTTCAATTTCCTCGATAGGCGCCTTATACATCGCCTCCAGTGTAAGAATACCCGCAGCCCGCAGATTTTCTATTGCTTTGCTCACATTCCGCCAAGCCACGCTTTGGGTTAGTATTGCGCCCACTATAATTTCAAACCTGGTTTCTCCCGGCCACCAATTCCTGGGTCCAAAGTAGGCAAACATAAGGTCGTATATATGCTGCAGTTTCTCTAAAGTTTTCGTTGCTTTGGTTTTCAGTTGCCATCCCCTCTTTGCCGTTAATTAAACTTCATATTTCTCCCAACGTTTTTTATCGTGGTCAGCATCTTTATGAATATATTTATTGCAGCGGATGATGCGCTTCCTCTCCCGGTCGCCGAAAGGGCATTCTCCTTTTTTTAACAGTTTGCATTTGGGACAGGCCCGTTTAGGACCTTCCGTAGGTGATTCCATCATTTCACGGATTTTTTGCCTGCAGGCGGAACAAACCCATTTTTCCGGCACAATTGCCGGTGTCAGGCGTAATTTCCCACATACTCTGCATTTTTGTCTCTTCATATTCTCTCTCCATCCGACCTTGAAATATTTCTTTTTTCAACATCATTTCGCAATATCCTGCAACAACAATCCAAAACATGAAAAAAGCTGACTTCTGTCAGCATAATAACCAATCATTTGTGCAATAATACAGCCGTTAAAGTTTTTCACCGGTGCTAAAGTATTTCACTCTGTTTAAACATATGCCTTGGTTTAAAATGTTCGCACTGACATTCAAATTCCGACAGTCTGTCGCTGCCGATAATGTTCAGTCGGCATTCGCCGTCTTTAGCATGCACGCATTCGGCAAAACAAGGTGTCGTCAAAAAAAATCACCTCCTTTGATATTATCTCCGGAAAGGTGATTTAATATTTGAAATTAAAGTGGCGGCTCGTATATGTGACTGATAATGCCCAAACAAAACAGGAATATTAAAGCTATTTCCACGTGAATAACCGGAATACCCCTAAAAAGGGGACTTTTGGCAATCAGCCTGGACGGTTCGGTAAACCAGTTGGAAATGTTAAACCCGTAATTTATTATGGCCGTTAAGGCAAAAACACCAAGCCATAAAAAAAGAATTTTAAACCTGGGGTAGTTCTTGCTGTATTCGTTGGCCGGTATCCTGTTTACCATTTCAAGCAAGAGAAATTTACTAAAACCTTTCAACAAACCCGCCCCTAAACCGAAAACCGCTACCAAACCCGCGTTAATATCACCGCCGGGAGCCAGTTTGACAACTAAAAACAGGGCCGTTAGCCCCAACAGCACACCGGTAAACATCTCCCGGTAAACAAAAACTATACCCCGCCAAATAAGTCTGCGCAATTTTTATTCTCACTCCTGTTAACACATGGTATGCCTTTACCAAGCAACTTAATTAGTACTATAGGCTTTTATCTCATTGATAAAAGTAGTCGTCAGTTGATTTAAAAACTTGTGAGTATTCCAGGCCAGATAGAGATCCCGCACCGAATTCCAGCCGGGAAGCTTTATCTCCTTAAGTAGTCCCAGTTTTAACGCCTCATCTGCCGCCCATCTGGAAACCATACTTATACCCAGACCCGATTCTACAGCCGTAATTACCGCTCTGGTGCTGCCCAGTTCCATTGTCACATCCATCTGCGCAGGCTGGATACCTATACTTTGCAACCGTTCCAGCATAACCTTTCTGGTCCCTGAACCATGCTCACGTAAAATATATTTTTCTTTCTGCAGGTCCGCAACGGTTACCTGTTTTTTCTGTCCTATCGGACTGGCAGACGAGGTGATTAACACCAGTTCGTCATCAAGCAGCTTTTCAAACTTTACCACGTCATTTTTGATCCTGGCCCCGGTAACACCCAGGTCCGCCGTCCGCTCTCTGAGGGACTCAATGACCTGACCTGTATCGCTGATGACGAGTTCAATCTCGATTTGGGGATATTTTTCCTTAAAACGGCCAATGAATTTGGGCAGGATATATTCACCCGGGATGGTGCTGGCAGCAATCCTCAAGTGGCCCCGCCGCAAACCTTTCAGCTCGTCAAGGGATTCTACAATTCTTTCATAAGAAGCAAGAATTCTTTCGGCCTCTACCAGGAAAATCTCGCCAGCCTCAGTCAAAACCACCTGCTTGTCATTTCTCTCCATTAACTGCACATCCAGCCGTTCTTCCAGCGCTTTAATCTGGGCGCTGACAGCCGGCTGGGTCATATACAGGAGCTTGGCAGCTTTGGTAAAACTCTTCTGCTGGGCCACGTAAACGAAGGATTTAAGCTGGCGTAAATTAAACATAAGTATATCTCCCATCACCATGTTTTACAAAATACTTCAATATTTTTTTTAGTAATCCTGCACAATTATAAATTTTATTTATTTATCTCAACATAAATTGCTATTACAACTACCCATAAAAAAGCAGCCCGTTCATAGGCTGCTTTCCACTATATTTTCAGCAGAATTCATAATTCATATTTGTACTGTTTTACTTTTTTAAGGCGGCTAAAATATCAGCCAATACTTTGTCAATGGGCTGGTCGCCGTTAATATTTATTAACAGCCCCTTCTCTTTGTAGTAGTCAATCAGCGGCTGAGTCTGTTCTTCGTAAACATCCAGCCTGTTATTAACTGTTTCTTCGTTATCATCGCTCCTCTGATACAGTTCACCGCCGCAGTTGTTGCATACACCCTCTTTTTCCGGTGGGTTAAATAAGACGTGGTAGCTGGCTCCACAGCTCTTGCAAACCCTCCGGCCGGTCAGGCGGGCCAGAAGTTTTTCCCTGGGCACCTCTATATTGATTACCCCATCAAGTTTGATGCCCATTTCATCCAATGTCTTGGACAGAGCTTCTGCCTGTGCGATGGTTCTGGGAAAACCGTCCAATAAAAATCCTTTTTCGCAATCGGGTTGTGAAAGCCGGTCTTTAACCATTCCCACAACAACTTCATCGGGAACGAGTTGGCCTTTATCCATATATTCTTTAGCCTTTTTCCCCATTTCCGTTCCTTCTTTGATCGCAGCTCTGAACATGTCGCCTGTTGAAATGTGAGTAATGTTCAACTCTTTAACCAATACTTCTGCCTGAGTACCTTTTCCGGCCCCCGGCGGGCCCATAATCATCAGCTTCAATGCTACCCCTCCCACAAAATGTTGTAAATCGTTGATACCAGCCTTTTCCCAGTATCCTATTAAAATGAATTATATCATATTTGTCCCAGAAAAAAAACTGTCAAATATGAAAATTCAAAAATTATAACAAAGCCCCTTTAAAGCCGGATTACATGAAACACAGTTATCTACATCAGAGTTTCACCCACTGCCCATTTACTTTTTCAAACTGGTCCTTGCCAACCCCACAAACAGGACATACCCAGTCGTCGGAAATATCCGCAAAAGATGTTCCTGGCTTTATCCCTGAATCGGGGTCGCCTGACGCGGGGTCATATATGTACCCACAAACCATGCAGCGATATTTATCATTTCCTGTGGCCCTGCCCTGAGCAGCATTACTGCCGGCTGCTTCAACTTTGCCGCCGAAGTCCTGTGGTTTCTTGCCGCTCTTGATTTCATGGTAGTTGGCATAAGTCATCGGAATACCGTCTTTTACTGTCTCGGCATTCACAACCTCCCCAATAAAGACCGTGTGTGTGGCAATGTCGATACTGTCAATGACTTCAGCCTCAAAGTAAGCGATAGTATTTTCCAGTTCGACGGGCACCCCCGTCTGACCCTGTTTGTACCGAATACCTTCCAATTTGTCAGCTTCCCTGCCGGAACGGAAACCAAAATTTCCTATGAAATTCATGGGAGCGTCAATGGGTAGTACGGAAACGGTAAATACCTTACTTGCCCTGATGTATTCATGAGTCAGATTGTTTTTATTAATACTTACTGCCATAGTCAACGGCTCGGTACTGATCTGAAATACGGTATTGGCCACCTGGCCGTTTAGTTTGTCGCCCTTTCTCGAACACACGATGTACATACCATAGCTCAACTTGAAAAATGCTCTGGTATCCATCAATACACCTTCCTTCCGTAATTTTTTGATTATTTATTGATTATCCCGTTTTTACCGGGCTAATACCTATTTATTTCGCTGCTGTTTCCGGTCCCTGTGGTGAATCTTATGTTCTATTTCCTCATGGATATTATGCAGACTCCTGTCAACCTTTGATTTTAAATACATCAACCGGTCCCAACTCAAAAACACCGCCCAGTAAACAATTATAGCCAGGGTCAGGCCCGACACCAGGCTGCCAATCCAGAGAGGCCATGCATAATATACCAGTTTATAAAAAAGGCCGGGCTGAACATTGACCCACCCGATATGCAAAACGGTCATAAGCCGGACACCCAGTTTATACTGAAGAGGAATGATTGCCGGGGCCGTAACAGGGTTTGTAACCCAGCAGACAATTATGGCTGCCGGGATATTTACCCGCAAAAAATAGGCCGCCGCCCCAGCCAGCAACATCTGCAAACCGATAGTGGGAGTAAAAGCGACAATTGTCCCTACCGCCAAACCTGCCGCCACGGAGTGCCTGGTCATTGTCCAGCATTCTTTTTTGAAAAGTTTTTCGCCTATGGCCCGGTGTAAAATGGTGCCCCGTAAATGGTGCCGGCGAGGCAGGTTTTTTATAATTTTTTCCTTTATATCACGAAATTTTAACATAAATTATCTTTCCCACTGCTAACACAGATTCCTTCCACACCGGAGGTTAGTTCTCCTTTTTGGGTAGCCGGTAATCATATGCTGGTGACAGCAGCTTCCGGAATACCAGCCAAAAGATGCTCATCTTTGGTCAACCAGATAATTTGGTGCTCCTTAGCCAGTACTCTTAATATTTCGATAGTCTTAAGCAGCCGCTCACTGTCAAAGTTTACAAATGGGTCATCCAGGAAAATGGGAAAAGTTGCGCAATTTGTCAAGTACTCGCCAAGGGCAATTCTCAATGCCAGGTAGAGTTGGTCCCTGGTACCGGTACTCAGGTACTGGACATCACGGTAACAATTGTATTGCTCATCCAGATATTGAAAGACCAGTTTGTCCCCTTCCATCTCCAGTCGAACATCCCGGTACCTTTTCTTGGTAATCCATTGAAATATTTTTATTACCTTATCCTTTACCTGTGGAGCAAGCTTTGACCTGGCCTCTTCTGTGGCTTCCTGAATAAGCTTGACAGCAAGTTCTATGCTTTTGCCTTCCAACTCAAGCTGCTTTAATAAAGCCTCTTTTTCGGTCAAGGCCGATTTGAGGCTCCAGATATCGCGATCCAAGAGAATAAGGCGGCTGTAATTCTCCAAACCCGCGGCAATCTTTATTTCTTCCTCGCGGGCCCTTTCCAACAGGCCGGTCAATTCGGCCAACTCCTCTTTCAGCCGGAGATACTCCGCCTCAGTAATGATTTCTGTCCCCAATTGCTGTCGGAGCCCGTCAATTTCTTCCTCCAGAACGGCTATTTCTTTGTCAATGTTTTCAGCATGAGTTTCTTCTCTTAAAAAAGTCAGAGTATCACTGGCAAATTTTACCTCTGCTTTCAGATCTTTGTACTTTTCGTAATCTCTTTTAAATTGTTCCGCTGACTCGACACCGGCCTGCTGCAAAATTTCCTTCAGTTGCCGCAAGTACTGGTTAAGCTCTCTTTGCAAATCATCCAACTGTTCTTCATAGGGTTCCGGGTCCAGGCTCCGGAGTTCTTCCTCCAGCAGTTGGATTTTCTGCTTTATTTGGATCTGTTCCTTTACTTTTGTTTCAAATTCTTCAAGTTCTTCGTGGTCAAGAATGCCTTCCAGCATTCGCTTATATGTCGTTAAACCTGACTTTGCTCTTTCTAATTCTGTTGCGGTTATTTTCGCCAGTTCCTTGGATACACCGTGCTTCACATCCAGGCCGCCGAAATAAATAATCAGAATACCACTGGCGACCATGATGCTGGCCACCACATAACCCCATATACTGCCTGTAAACACCCCTACAGCAGAAAACAGACAGAGCCCAAGCCCCAGCCAAAAAGTCCAGGAAAACCTGCTGCCCCGATATGCGGCCAGCTCATCCAACCTTTGTTCTTTCTCGGAAATTTCCTGCTGCAGGTTACTGATAGCGGCCTGCAACCGGCGGGCTTCCGCGAGGTTTTTTTCATTGTAGCGGACAGAATAGTAGACGGCCATCGTTTTACTGTAGTCACCCATCTCCCGCTGGACTACCTGCCTCTTACCCTTCACTTTCTGGTACTCGGAATTGACTTGTTCTATCCTCTGTTCAACCTGGTTAATTTTACGGTCCAGGTATTCCAGGTTTTGCAGGTTTTCCGGGTTAAATGCCCGGTCGCCCGCCTGAAAAAGAATCAGGCGGTTATTTAATTCGTTCAGTTCCTGTTCCTTTTCAGCAATTTTCCTCCTAATTTCCTGCAGATTTGTCAGCCTGGCCGTCAATTGCTCGTACCGCTCCCTGAAACCACAACGGTTTTCATAATCCTCTAGGAGGGGAGCTATTTCCGCAATCCGCCGCTCGAGGCTTTCCTTTTCGGCCTGTTTTCGCTTCAGCCGGTCCAATATCCCGTTATATTCGGCATAATATGCCGTTACCTCATCGAGTTCCTCTCTAAGGCGCTTAATTTCTTCCAGGCAGGCTTTTATAGGACCGGGATTAGGAGTTTGCCGGCCAAATCCCCGGTTTAACTCTTTCAGACGGTCGGCCAGTATGGCCAGGATTTCCTTGACTGATATGCCTGAACCACTTTCCGTTATTTTTTTGATGATGGCATCAGTTAATTCTGTCCGGTTAAGTTCAGCCACTTCTTCCTGCTTTATCAGCAGAGTGCTTTGAAACAGCTTGCCCGATGGCAAACCCAGCCTTTCCCGCAGCAGGTCCTCGACAGAAACGTCTGCCGGCAGTTCCCGACCGTCCTGTAGTTTGGTTACCTGCACCTGGTCACCTTTAAAATCACGTTCAATTTTGTAGTCAAAAGCATCACCAAAGTTAACTACCATACTCGCCCGGTAAGGCGCTGTCTCATCCCAGGGTCTGTAGCTTTCCCGCAGGGCTTTTACTTCTTCGCTGCGACCCTTGAAGCCGTAAAGGATGCCCAGTATGGCATTTACCAGGGTGGTTTTCCCCGCTTCATTAAGGCCTTTGACGATATGGAAGGACTCGCTGAAGCGGAATGCCTGGTGCACAAGTTTGCCAAAACCGGTAATATGGACTTCCTTTAGTCTCAATCGAGGCGCCTCCCTTCAATGGCCGTTAAGCCAACCCGAAGGGTTTCCAGCAGCAGAAGGCGTTCTTCTTCTGTCAGGTTTGGGCTGTTCAGGCGTTCGTTAATTTTTCTGACAAAAATTCCTTTAATAGTCTGGTCGTTGGGATGACAAGCGGGAACCAGAGTAGTATCCTCAACTACTTCCAGGTAAAAGAACTTCTCCGCAAACTGTTCCCTGATTTTAACCTGCAGTGGATACAGGTCCAGGTCAACAATACCTTTTATAATTACCTTTACACAGGCTTCCGGATCCGTCCACCTTTCTAACTGCCGGTAGAGGTCCGGCAGGGTTTTTCCCGTTGCGTTATATTGGTATACCTTATATGGCCGGGAAGGTATGGGGACAGGGGTTATCCCTGTGCCGACGGCAGAAAATTCCACCAAAAGGACATACCTCTCCCCAATATTATCAAAAGACAATGTGCTTGGCGATCCGGAGTAAAAGGCTTTTACTCTTCCCGCCGAACAGTCCTGAAAATTATGGTAATGCCCTAAAGCAATGTAATCCATGCCAGAATGGGCAATTTCTGTTGCCTCTATCGGGCCGTAATTATCCCGGACCAAGGGCAGGGTTTTTACGGTGCCATGCAGCATAGCTACATGGTAGCCGGGATTATCCCTTTTCCGCAGCCTCTGTAAGGGGGAACTACCGCTCACTGCGGTTTCATAAGGCACTCCGTATATTGTCAAGTTTTCTAATTCCACCACGTTTTCCCGGCCTGGAGCAAAGAGATAAACGTTCTCATTGTCCTCTCCGATACCGGCAAACATGCGGGTGATCTCTTCGTCATGATTCCCTGGGATGACAAATACTTTGATCCCCCTGTTCGTCAGGCGTTCAAAGGCAAGCCAAACCGTAGTGAGGGTATGCCTGTCCACCCGGCTGGAGTCAAAAAGGTCTCCGGCAACCAATACCCCTTGGACTTCTTCAGCTATGGCCACATCGGCAATTACATCAAGGACCCGGAGAAGCTCCCGGCGCCTTACTTTCCTGGCCTGTTCGCTGAACTTACCAAATAACCAGTCAATATGCAAATCCGAAGTATGCAGCAGTTTAACATTCATATTCAATACTTCCTTTCACGGGATGCGAGTAATACCTCCGCTTTAACACAACCTTTTCAACAAATCCACCAAAATTTCCTGCTGTTTTTTGTTATCTCTGCCAATGGAAACAGATAAGCGGCCTATAAAAGCCGCTTGGTCGTTCTTTCACCGTTATACGAGAAAAGATACTTTTTATTATCAAGAATCGTTTCCAGGTGTACAGTCCTTTTCCAGATCCGGTAAACACCGGGCAGGGTTTTTTCCAGAAAGAAAATATCCAGGTCCCGGCCGTCGTGGTAATGTTTCAGATATAGTTCCCCGTTTAAGTTATAGTCAGCATCCTCTACTTTGATAACGGGGTAACCGCAGTTGGTCAAAAGAGTAACCATCCCTTCCCTGACCTTTTCCCAGTCCGTTTCGGTGACCTGCCACCTGGTATAAACTTTTTTAAAGAGATAGAGGTCCAGGTCTTCGACCAGTTCCTTGGTCAGGTAATTTCTTATAAAAGAAATATCATTTTCCGTGGTACGGACCTCAAACATCTTTGCCCTTCCCTCGCCACCGGCGCGGCCGTACTTTTCCTTTTCCTCTTCTGTCGGGTTATCCCATCTCTTCTCGATATCTTCCCATATTTTGAGTCCCACCAGGTATGGATTTATACTCATCCGGGAAGGTTGCAGGATACCGGCATTCATTTTAGCAAACTCGATGGTCTCTTCTTCCGTTAAATCAATTTCACGCATAATCCTGGCATGCCAATAGCTTGCCCAGCCTTCGTTCATAATCTTTGTTTCCATCTGCGGCCAGAAATAGAGCATTTCTTCCCGGATAATGCAGAGAATGTCTCTCTGCCACTCCTCCAAATTTTTCGCATGGGCCGCCATAAAGGACAGTAGGTCTTTTTCCGGTTCCGGCGGAAATTTCTTGGGTAGGTTATTGGAATCTTCCTGTTTAGGCTTTTCTTCGCCTAAATACCATAGGTCATCATAAGGTGTTTCCTGCCTTTGTTGTTCGGGTTTAGCCGACAATTTCTGCCGGGGTTTATATAGGTCGGGTTCGATATGTTCCTGTATTGATAAAACGTCATCAATAAAACCTTCCACCTTATCCCGTCCGTATTTTTGTTCATACCCCCTGATCCTGTCAGCGCTTACCGCCATACTTTCGATCATGTTCCGGTTGGTGTTTTTAAAGTGGAAATTGTTTTTAAAAAAGTCACAATGGGCAAAGACATGCGCTATAACCAACTTGTTTTGAATAAGGGAATTTCCGTCCAGTAGAAAGGCATAACAGGGGTTGGAATTGATCACCAGTTCGTAAATCCTGCTCAGGTTATAATCATACTGAGTTTTCATTTTGTGAAAGGCTTTCCCAAAACTCCAGTGACTGAACCTGGTGGGCATGCCATAGGCGCCAAAGGTATAGATAATATCGGCAGGACATATTTCAAACCGCATATCATAGAAATCCAGGCCAAACTTTCTTGCCTGTTCGGCGATTTTTTCTATTGCTTCTTCCATAATTTTGATTTCTTCGGTTTTCATGCTGCCCCCTTTAATCATACCAAAATAAATTCCTTAAACCTGAAATACATCCCGTTTGGGATTAAAAAACGCCCTTAAAGCAGGGTAGACTCCCGATTTATCTTTGATCAGAACACTTGTAAATCTGGGATTTTTGATCTGCTGGTAAACCTTCATCAAACTGCTGGAATTATAATAAAGCCCTTCAATTTCACCATAACCGAAAATATTACACACATCCAATAACCGGTTAACCAGTCGGAGGCATTTCTCGTTGTCTGACGGTAGATTGTCTCCGTCAGAAAAATGAAAAGGATAAATGTTATAATCAGATACCGGATACCGCTCTTCAATAATTTTCAGAGCCAGTTCATAAACAGAGGAACACCTGGTACCGCCGCTTTCTCCTTTGGTAAAAAATTCTTGTTCCGTTACTTCCTTGGCTGTAGTGTGGTGGGCCAAAAAAACTATTTGCACATTTTTATATTTGGTCCTGAGGAATCTGACCATCCAGAAGAAAAAACTGCGGGCAATATACTTTTCAAAGGGGCCCATGGAGCCGCTGGTATCCATCATGGCAATAACCACGGCGCTGGACTGGTGCTTGATTTCCGTCTCCCAAGTCTTAAACCTGAGGTCATCAGGAATAATCTTCAATTCTGAGCTACCTTCCCTGGCATTACGCCTGATACTTTCCAACAGGGTTCTCCTTTTGTCAATATTGCTCATGATTCCTTTTTTGCGGACATCTTTAAATTCTATAGACTCCGTCACCATTTCCGGCTGTTTCTTTTCCTGTAAATTAGGTAAGCCCAAATCTTCGAAAATCAGTTCCGCCAGTTCGTCTACCGTGATCTCCGCCTCATAATAATCAACCCCCGGTTCGTCACCGGCGCCCCCGCTTTTTCCGCTGCCCCTGGCACTGTCGCTGCCTAAAACGTTGCCGGGTTTTGTTTTTCCTTTCCCTTGTCCAACGTGTTCCTGTTTATTCAGGTTAAACCGGAAACGGTATTCTTCCAGGGACCTGATAGGCACTTTCACTATCTTTTTGCCGTCAGACATGATGATACTTTCCTCGCTCACTATATCGGCAAGGTTCTTTTTTATGGCCTCTTTGACTTTTTTCATGTGCCGCTGCTGGTCAACGTAACCTTTTCGGTGAAGGGACCAATCCTCTTTAGACACGATGAAGGAAAATTTCTCCATAGCCCTTCCTCCCGCGGCAGCAAAATTACCTGTTTAATAAGCTGCCTACATATTTCAGCAGTTCATTGGCGCATACCGGGCAGTATTTATACTCATCAATTAATTTGGCAATTACTTCGTTGATCTTTTTCAACTGATTTTCATCAGGCGTCTTTGTTGAAGTAGTTATCTTGACTACATCTTTCAGGTCAGCAAAGAGTTTTTTCTCGATTGCTTCTCTGAGACGCTCATGGGAACTGTAATCAAACTTTTTCCCCTGGCGGGCGTAACTGGATAATCTGATCAGGATTTCTTCTCGGAAACTCTTTTTGGCATTTTCTGAAACTCCGATTTGCTCCTCTATGGACCTCATCAGCTTCTCGTCAGGATCTAACTCTTCTTCCGTAATGGGGTCTTTCACCTTCACCCCGTTACAATAAGCTTCAATGTTGTCCAGGTAATTATTGAACAGAGTTTTGGCTGATTCATCAAAAGAATAGACAAAGGCCTTCTGAACCTCTTTTTTGCATATTTCATCATATTCTTTACGGGCGATGGAGATAAAATTAATCAGCCTTTCCTTCTCTTCTTTGGTAATTGACGGATGCTGGTCCAAACCATCCTTCAGCGCCCGCAAAATATCCAGAGCATTAATACAATATGTCTCCGTCTTAATGAGCGCTGTAGAAATTCTGTTGATTACATACCGGGGGTCGACACCTGTCATGCCTTCTTCGGGAAATTCATTCTGCAGTTCTGCCAAATCCTTTTGTTTAAACCCTTCCACATCCTCGCCGTCATAGATCTTCATTTTTTTCACCAGGTCCATGCCCTGTTTCTTAGACTCTTTCAAGCGGGACAAAACAGAAAAAATCCCGGCAATGCGCAAGGCATGTGGCGCAATATGAATACCCCGCATATCACTTTGATGAATTAATTTTTCGTAAATTTTTTCTTCTTCCGATACTTTTAAATTGTACGGAATAGGAATAACTATAATCCTTGACTGCAGAGCTTCGTTTTTCTTGTTGCTAACAAAGGCTTTGTACTCGGCTTCGTTAGTATGGGCAATAATTACCTCGTCGGCGGATATAAGAGCAAATCGCCCCGCCTTAAAATTCCCTTCCTGGGATAAACTTAACAGGTTCCAGAGAAATTTTTCGTCGCATTTCAACATCTCCTGAAATTCCATAATTCCACGGTTGGCTATGTTTAATTCCCCGTCAAACCTGTAAGCTCTGGGGTCTGACTCGGATCCGTATTCAGTTATTGTTGAAAAATCCACACTTCCCGTTAAATCAGCTATATCCTGGGACTTTGGGTCAGAAGGGGTAAAAGTACCGATGCCTATCCTCTTCTCTTCGGAAAGGATTACCCGCTCAACAGGTACCTTTTCCACTTCCCCATTATATTGAGTTTCCACCATCATCCGGCAGGCCGGGCATAATTCCCCTTCAATATAAATACCATAGTCTCTTTCAAAAGCTTTTCGCATATCCCTCGGAATCAGGTGCAGAGGTTCTTCATGCATCGGGCAGCCCTTAATGCCATACAGCGCCCCCTGGGGAGTCCGGCTGTACTTTTCCAGCCCCCGTTTCAGCATGGTAACAATCGTCGATTTACCCCCACTGACAGGCCCCATTAACAGAAGAATTCTTTTACGGACGTCCAGTCTTCTTGCCGAAGGATGAAAGTACTCCTCTACAAGCCTTTCCAGGGTTTTATGCAAGCCAAAAAGTTCAGAGGAAAAAAACTTATATTCTTTATAGCCATCCTTCTCCTCCACTCCGGCATCCTTAATCATATTGTAAACCCTGTCATGAGCTAACCGGCAAATTTCGGGCCGTTCCTGTACCAGATTCAGGTAATCCTCAAAAGTCCCTTCCCAGTATAGGGCTTTTTCTTGTTCCTGGTACTGCCTCAAATCCCTGAGAATATCCATGCACGTCCCTCCACATTTTTACTGCCAACCTCAACTTTAACCCTAAATAATTATATGCATTTTTATTAACAAAGAAGACTTTGCGGGCAATCTTAAGTTTGCCGCTTGATTATTAATATGCGGAGGGTTGAGTTAAGTTCACCTGTTTTTGCCTGCCCGCCAATTTTTATTTTTTTCGCCAAAGCAGAAAAATACCTCATCCCGCCAAAGGCCCTGCTTCATTAAAGTCCCCCTTACAAAATAAAAACGCCCTGGCTTTTCCGGACGTTTCGTTGTTTATTTCCCGCTATTTTTCTTTGAAATTTTAAATCTTATTCAACATTCAGGAATACCGAATCCTTATTAAAACTACCTTAAAAACATCTAAATCGGATTTGTATGTAACAATCTTTTATAACTGTCCGGTAGGCCGTAACGGGATATCTAATGAAAAGGTAGTCCCGTGTCCAACAGCACTTGTCACACTTAGATTCCCGCCTATTAAATGGGCCAGTTTTTGTACAATAGCCAGTCCTAGGCCAGTCCCTCCTAATTCACGGCTTCTCCCCTTGTCAATCCGGTAAAAGCGTTCAAATATGCGTTCAAGGTGCTCGTTGGCGATACCGTTCCCAGTATCAGCAACTAGTATCCTTACTAAATCTGGATGCTGTTCAACCCTAACCTCTATTCTTCCACTTTCCGGGGTGTATTTGATTGCATTATCCAACAGATTCAGCAATATTTGCTGAAGAGCATCTGGATCTGTTGAAATAAGTATATGTTTCGGAATAATCCATGATATTTCCTGGTGTTTTGCCTCAGTTAAAATCTTCATTTGCTCAAGCAAAGGAACTAAGGTTTCATATAAATCGATAGTATTTAAATGGTTCTTAATTTTGTCACCGTCTGCTCTCGCCAAAAACAGCAACTGCTCGACCATGCGAATAAGCCGGTCTACTTCCTCTTCAATACCTTCCAACACTTCTTTATAGTAATTAGTGCTGCGTTCCTTTTGTAATGCTAAGGATATTTCCCCTTTCATCACAGTTAAAGGAGTTCTAAGCTCGTGCGAGGCATCTCCGGTAAATTGTTTGTACCCTTCGACGGTAATTTCCAACCTATTTAGCATGCGGTTAAGAGACCTAGCCAGCCTAGCCACTTCGTCCTCTCCCGGAATATCCAATCGCTTGTGCAACTCCTGTTCAGAAATTCGTTCGGCTGTGGCTGCTATGCTGGCTATCGGTGCTAAAGCTCTTCCCGTTATCAAACGGCTGGCCAAAAGGGTAATTACAAAAAATAAGGGAGCCAAAATTACCACAGTTACTATCAACATTTGCAACATATTTTCTATGGGTTCAAGTGATTGGCCTGTCTGTACAAAACCAGCGACTTTGTTGGCACTTATAATTGGCAAAGTGTACACCCTGATTGGCTCATCGTCATTAATTCTAGTCAGTTCCTGGAACCCACCTTTAAGAGATACATTACCAATGCCATTAATTTTTACTGGTAAGTCCTCCAGAGGGCCCCAGTGTCCTTGCACCTGCCCTTTATTATTGACTATGCGCACGAATTGGCGTTGTTTTTCCAACTCACTGGAAGGAAAGGCTACTTGATAGATGATCTCGCTCTTTTTAACGTTTACGTCCATAGAAATCTGCTTGGCCATTTCAGTCAAAGAACTGTCCACCTGATGATAAAGCCAAGTTTGCAAGACAAAATAGACCAAAACCAGACTGACCAAAAAGGTTCCGGACAAAAAAACAGCATTAAAAAGCGACAGGCGGGAACGCAAAGTGACTGGCATTTTAATTTTCATTTATTATTTCCACCCTGAATTTTATAACCTGAACCACGTACCGTATGAATTAATTTTTCAGAAAAGGCTTCATCAACTTTCTTACGTATTTGACGGATATAAACATCTACAATATTGGACTGGTTAAAAAAATTGTAATCCCAAATATGCTCAGCAATAATTGTCCTGCTGAGAACCTGCCCGGCATTACGCATCAGCAGCTCCAGCAGAGCGAACTCACGGTTGGTTAGCTCAATCTCCTGCCCGTTGCGAAATGTCCTGCGTGAAACGAGATCTAATTTTAAATCAGCAACAGACAAGATGTTCCCTTTACCTTCAGTACACCGTCTTGCTAATGCCCGTATTCTGGCAAGCAACTCCTTAAATGCAAATGGTTTAACAAGGTAATCGTCCGCACCGGCATCCAATCCCTCTACCCTGTCATCAACAGCATCCATGGCTGTCAACATTAACACAGGAGTACCAATACCTCGATCTCTGACAGTTTTACAAAGAGTAATCCCATCCATTTTGGGCATTAGAATATCCATAATAATTAAGTCATAACTGAAGCTGTTTATCCAATTAAGCCCTTCTTCACCGTCATAGGCAACATCTACGGCGTAGGTTTCTTCCTCCAGCCCCCGCTTTATAAATGAAGCTATGCGTTTTTCATCCTCCACAACCAATATCCGCATAGAGAACTCCCCTTCTAACGACTGACTAAGCTATTAAATAGTGGTAACCATTAATATTTTCTAGGAAAATAGTTGTTATCCTTTAAGTCAATTTTAATTCTGTCGTAAAGCTTTTACCACTTGTTTTTGAGAAATAGCCTGTGCCGCAAATACCGCAACAATCACCGCAAAACTACCAGCCGCCAGTATTAATGTGAGATAACTCCACGGAATAAACAAAAACTGAGGTGGTGGGTCGAAAACTCCTGTAAGTACTTTTACCAATACCTCCGCGATTATGAAACCAAGAGTCAAACCGGTTAACACTCCGCCTACAAGAATTAGAAGCCCCTCGCTCCATAAAAAAGAGCCCAATTGTTTCCTGTTAGCACCGAGCGCCGCAAGAATTGAGAATGTACGTTTCCGTTCCACCAGCCCTAATGCCAAAACTAACCCGGTCGCTCCTAAGATCAGTAAAAGCGCATAGATTAGTTCAAGACGAGTTAGCCCACGAAGATCAACTGCGGTAAGGCTTGAACTTATGATACTTTGAGTTGAACCAATGTCAGTCACCCTGACCCCGGGAAGTGAATTGACCACGGATCGAACTTGAGGTAAAAGACTTTTCGGATCAGTCCGAGTGCGAATTAAAATTGTTTCTGCTGCCGATGACCCAGTTTGCTGGGCAATATAACTTGCGTTTGCAACCAAAAAGGAGTCTTTGGGAGCTGTGGGAAACTCCCTGGCAACACCTATAAAATGAAATGGAACCGCATGGTATTGATGATCTCTGGCGTTTTGTAACCGGAGAATAAGCTTATCGCCCGGCTTGAGCTGAAAATCAGTAACTGTTTCTTCAGATACTAATACACCGTCCGGGCGGTTAGCTAACGCAGATAGCATTGCTTTAGCATTACCTCCCTTAAAATAAGCGTCAGAAATGTTGGTGGCATCGCTGATGTGAAGTGGATCAATACCAAATATATCCTGGAGATCGTTACCCACATATGCAAATCGATGCTGCATTGGTTGGATTGCAATGATACTAGGAATTAGTTTCAGGTTTGACAATTTGCTGCTTGGAGGTTCGGAAGTAGATCCTGTAACTGTTATATCAGCCCCATTGGTAAGTTCCGCATCAACATGTGACTGAGCGTTATAAGTTGTATTGAAAATTGCTGTAGAAACGGCAAAAGAAAAGGCCAGCGCAACAATCACTATGCCGTTTGTTATCAAGAATCTTTGCTTGCTAAGTGATGAGGCCACTACAGTAGAAAGCCCATGGGCAATAGGCCGGATAGTTTTGGCCAAAGCTTTTTTTCCACGTTCGATTCCGAAAGACCAAAGACGAATGAATAGCAATGCACCACCTATCCACAAGCATAAAGGTGCAATGAAAGCCTGGTAATCTACGCTGGTCTGGGCTACCCCTTCCGGAGCCAAAACAAGTTGATAACTGGAACTTGTAGTTCTCCAGAATGTCGCCATAGCCAGAATCAGTAAGATGACATCAACAAACGTACGCTGCCATAAAGGTTTTCGTTTTTTACCTATAACAGCCCGTGCAGCGGCCACGGTTGAACAACTTATTTCGTTCCAGGCCGGATAAAGTACAGCCAGGACAGTAAGCAAAATACCGGCCAAGGTCGCTAACAAAATCCAGATAAGCATTGATGAATCCATTCGCAAATCGAAGGCGGCAATGTATTTGGCGTTAACATATGTCAGAATGAACCCTAATAATGTTCCCACCAAGGCAACCAAAATCGCTTCAACTCCGGCAAGGGCAAAAATTTGCATTCTTGATGCCCCTCTGGTCCGCAAAAGTGCTTGCTCTCTACGTCGGCGGTGTTTGCCGGAAGCCGTAACAGCAAGAGTCAGAATAACAGCTAAAATGGTACCCGGTAATCCCAGGAACAAGAACAAAACTCTCGCGTACAAGGCGTCTTCGCGCACCCCGTCCAAACGGGATGCTAAGTTGTCACCAATAATACCGTTGCCTGCGATTCGCGCTTCAACGTTGTTAGCCAGCCTCTGAGCCGACAAGTAAGCGCTTGTGGGGTCCCCTGGTAAATGGTCATGTGCAATTTTAACATGTAATTGACTGCGGACTGAGTCCGGTCGGATCTGCATCTGGGGATCAAATAGCTTGTGCCATAGCTGGTCAGGAACCAATAATACATTGTCAGGCGGCGCCTGCGGGGCTACGCCTGCCGGCATGCCGATGGCCTGAAAAAGAGAGTCTGCATTTGGCAGGTCAATAATACCATCAATAGTAAGCTCAACCGGAGCCAGCCCTACCCGTTCAACAGACACTTTATCCCCTATAGTTACATGTAAATTGGCTGCAGTTTGCTGGGCGGCCAATACTCCGGTATTTTTCCCCAGGAGATGCCGGATTTGTGCAGGGAATCGCTTCCAGTATTCCGGGCTGATACCAAGAACTTTACCAGGGCCGGTTGTCTGGATGGAGGCACCTGTCTGGGCAACAAAGCCAGCAGCGTCGGCATATCCTACCTCCTCAATGGACGTAATTTTGATCGCTTTTCCAATTTCTGTTTTCACTGCTGTTTTATTCGAACCCGGGCGCAACAAGATCTGCCAGTCTACCGGAATGTTTGCTATTGCCCTACTGGTCATAGACCTTGCACTTGACGAGATAAACGCCCCCATTGAAGCAAGGAGAGAAACTGTGATGGCAACCCCGAGGGCTACACCCAGATGGCGCCCACCTCGTTTGAAAATCGAACCTTTCAACCATAAAAGCACCTTCAACAATGCTGACGCACCTCCAGTCTCCCATGTTCCATATACCATACAGTTTTCATGCGCCTTGCTACTGTCATGTCATGAGTTGCTATGACAAGAGCTGTATCTGTACCTTCAATGGAAGCAAGAAGAAGGTCAAGCAAATGCTGTCCGGTTGTTTGGTCCAACTGGCCCGTTGGTTCATCGGCCAGAATAACTTTGGGCTGGCGTACTATTGCCCGCGCCGCAGCGACCCTTTGGGCCTGCCCCCCTGATAATTCTTCAGGCAGTTTGTTCGCCAGATTTTCAAGAGATAATTTTTTTAGTGCATTGAAAGCTGCTTCATCAGCCTCCTCCTCTCCAACATGACTAAGCAGAAGCGGTATTTTCACATTTTCTATGCAGTTTAACGGTTCCAAAAGGCTTTCGGTTTGAAAAATAAATCCTATTTTCTCGGGCCGAAGGGCATGCCGCGGCCCCAGAGCCGGCCACGTAATTGTACCAGACGTTGGGGGCTCAATTCCTCCCATGACCTGCAACAGGGTCGATTTACCGCTTCCCGACGGACCAACAACAGCAATCCGGTCTCCTGAATGTAGTTGGCAGGATACGGCATTTAGCGCAACTACCGAATTGTTGCCTTTTTTGTAAAGACAGCTTATATCTTTTGCGCTGATAAATATTTCCCCTTGAATACTAGTCACTTCAAGATTACTGGAAACCTGTGCCAACGTTTCTCTAGCCACCGACAACCATCCCATCTCTTAAGTGCACGATTCTGTTGGCATAGGACGCCAGAGTCTCGCTATGGGTTGCCACAAGAATCGCACATCGTTCATTTCGCACACTCTCAAAAAGGTTTATTATATGTTTTTCGGTTTCGCTGTCCACTTCTCCTGTTGGCTCATCAGCAAGCAGTATTGACGGGTTGGTAGACAACGCCACTGCCATGCCGGCTCTTGCGGCTTCCCCGCCGGAGAGTTCCTCAGGATAGGCCGAGCGACGGTGGCTAATTCCAGTCCGGTTAAGGAGATCGTTCATCCTCTTCCTGTCGCCTCTGTGGGCTAAACTCATTTGTAGCAGAATATTTTCCTCTACGGTCAGATGCTCAAATAAATTTCCGGACTGCAGGAGAATCCCAATTTCTGCAGATCGGATGGCAGCCCGTTCCTCCTCCGGTCGGCGCGTTATGCGCTGCCCCATTACTTCGACATAACCACCATCGGGTTCGTCAAGCCCGGCCAGACAGGATAGCAAAGTAGATTTCCCACTTCCGGAAGGGCCCATCACAGCAACAATCTCTCCGGCCTTTACCTCAAGACTCACACCTCGCAATGCCAGCGTTTCTTCTTCGTTTGAATGATAAAAGCGATAAAGGTCAACAGCGTTTAACAGACCCATTACTTCTCCCACCTGAAACTTTCCGACATTCTTTTCCACTGGTCAACATTGTCAGCTCCAACTGGTGCCCAAAGTTCCAGCCTGGCTAACTTGCCATTTTTGTAATAGAAATAGCTGCTATTATCAAGCCGGACCTGTTTTCCGGTTACAGAGTTTGGTTCGGAGTTTGAAGTATATTTTACGAGAACAGCCGGGCCACTAGGTAGATTAATACTTTGAATACTGCTTACCTGTACTGCTCTCTCGGTATTCTTAATGGCAGTTACCTGTTTGGCTTCAATTGTTGCAATGGAAAGCGGTTTTGAAGATTCTTCAGTAGTAACTTTGACTCCGTCCAGTTTATCGGTGAAAACTACATTACCAGCTTGCTCCATACGTGCCCAGCCTTCGGGAACTTCCAGGGAATACCCCCCCTGTGCTGAACTAAACCTGACAAACACCTGCGAATCAGGAATGTCACCCACGGGGTTCTTTTCCGGTGCTACCGGCTGCTCAGTAGTAGCCTGCGTCTGTTTAGTTTGAGTTTGCGACGGTTTATTGGTAGTAATTGAAGTTTGGGCCACTGGGTTGGATACGCCAGACGTGTTATTGGTGTGCACAGTTGTCTGTTTTCCACAACCCACAATAGCCAGACCTAATACTAAAAAGCTGACCAACTTGAATTTGTCCAACATACGACATCCTCCTTTTAATAAAGTTTCGCCAATCGCACCCGACTTTGGTAATTTGGCTCTTTACAATATCTTACTTTTAATAAATTAAAATAAAATGAGTTATAAATGAAGATTTTTTAATAAAACACCTTTTTCAAACCGAAACCTGTTAATCAAAGATGAAATCTTAATTTTCTTTTCATTGTCAGTTAATCATTATTAGATAATTACTCGCCATATATCTGAACTATGGTGTTGGAAAGCGCCTGTATCTCTATACCGAGTGAGGTGATAATGCCTTATTCCGGGTATCTGGTGGCAGCCGGCAAACTTAGCATGTTTAGCGTAACGTTGGTGGCGGCGTTGGCAAATTTGTCCGGAAGCTGTATAGAATACGCGATTGGTAAGTTTGTGGACCGCCCTTTATAGAAAAATACGGAAAAATACTTTTTGCTATCAAAAAACCACATGTCCAAAGCAGACTTGTGGTTTGACAAGAAGGGTGAAATAACAGTAAATTTTTGTTACTTATTTATCGTATATGTGTCAATGCAGGTTTCATCCTGTTTAACAGATTTTAATGTAAGTTTATTTTTACTTACTTCGGCTATGATGTAATTGGGCTCGTCAGTTGGGTTGTAAAAAAATGTATCCCAACTTTTCCTGGACGAATCTTTATAGTACTTTGAACCGCTTCGACCGGTTATGTAATATATTGTACCTTTAGAAGGGCTTTTAGCCGGTTGACCCCCATACATTGGGTAAGTCCTTGCCACTACATGGTCGTGGCCATTGAAAACCACATCTACATGATATCTGTCAAATATTGGCCCATAAGCTGCCTTTAGATAATTGTTTGCTCTTTTACCTTTGCTGTAGAAAGGAGGTTTATGAAAAAATACAAGTTTCCATGTTTTTTTTGTGTTTTTAAGGTCATTAGCCAACCATGCTTTTTGGGCATTTAAAGCTTTAATTTCTTTTTCTTCGATGTTGTCAAGCATTACAAAATGTGCATCCCCGTAATCAAAAGAGTACGTCAGGCCCTTGGCGCCATCAGGTCCGTTTTGGGGGAGCTTAAACTGCGCGGACCAGAATGCTCTGTTGGTTTCATGATTACCTCTTACAACCATAGCCGGGATAGAATCAATTACTCCTTTGGCGCCTTCAAACCACGCATTCCAATGGGCACTGCTTGTTCCGCGATCTACCAGGTCGCCCACAACTACAAAAAATTTGGCGTCAGGATTAAATTTGTAAGCGCTCCGCACTGTATTCTTCCATGAGGTGTAGTTGCCATCACTCTGGCTGTCCCCAAAAATTAAAAATTTAAAACTCTTTGTAACCAAAGGTTCCGTTTTGAACGAATGAAAACTGCTCCAATTTTTGCCGTCACCGACCCTATATAAATATGTGTTCCCGGGTTCAAGACCGTTCACTGTTGCGTAATCAATGTTAATTCTTCCGGAGTCTGATAAAAGTTGATATACTGTGGCATTGATAGTTCTTGCCTTATATAGGAATGCCGCCCCATCTGACAATTTTGCGTATTGGAGAACACCCTTCTTTACTGAAGCCCCGGTTTTCCATGAAATGGTCTGAGTTTTACCGGGGTCCAGTATCCATGTAAGGGCTATATGGTCCGGAACAAAAGAACTTGTGGCTTGATTAACCGGTTTGTTAGCCGCGGATAATGATGAGCAGGCCGTAAATACCAGAAAAGGCACCAAAATACATAATCTAATAAAGTTAGAAAAAAAGGCTTTTCCCATAAGTCCGTCCTCCTTGACATCCTCCCTGGACTTTGGTCCAGGGGTCTGGAATGTCTACTAGACTTAAATTCCTGCATATCTCAATTATACCATGTGCATTATTCTTGGTTAATGAGACGCTTCATCCCCGGAATGAATTCCGGGGCTTTCGCTCAGATTTTCCAGTAATTCATCATTGGTAGGGAACCATCTTTCGAGCAGTTGTTGTCGGCTGATCCATACAATTTTGGGTTGATCGCCCGGATGTTTACTGCCCCGAACCTTTCGGGTCGGACCATAAATCCACTTAATTACCTTTTGTAGCAAATACACTCCACGTTTGAGCCCCTTAATAGATATGTCTTGCACCGAAAAACCCAAACCTTTAACCCCTCGATTGATCATAGTTAGACCAAAGAAAACCTCAATGTTTTTATATTCGGGGTTCTCGACTATATACCGTGCTAATTCAGGCAATGATTCCCTGGCTAAACGCAATGCCCGCACGGCAGCTTTTTGGATGTCGTTTTCATTGCCCCGCAAGCGCCCGCTTTCAAAATGAATTTCTCCCACTTTATCCCCGGCTTTTGCCAATAACCGTCCGTCACTTGTGTATAGATTCGGGCCTTTATAAATAGTCTTGGACAAGCGTAAAAAATTTGTTGAATTAATTCGTTCCACGTGATATATCCTGGCAAAAAAACGTTCCCATTTCTCCCATAGAGCAAAGACTAACCTTCGCCACCAGGGCCAGTCCGGAAATTCCAACTTTACCAATGGCAGTTTTTGTTCTTCAACAATTTTCCGGCAAATAGTTTTTAGAGCCCGAACGGTATTCTCCGGAGCACCTTTTTCTCCTCCAGCATCATGTAAAACCAGTATTGACCCCTCTTTCGTCTTCCGTAGAATGCTTGACGCAATTTGTTCGGGATTGCGCCTGACCTTCCAGTCATGGCCTTCCACATTCCATAAAACCGCCCGTTTTTTCCGCACTTTTATCCATAACCACGTTACAAGATTAAAAGTTCCCCAAGGTGGACGAACCCATTGGACAGCCGTACCTGTTAAGTTCTCGATGATACTAACACATTCTTCCCAATCGCGCCACGTTTGCATGGGAGACATAAACCAGGCGTACCTGTGGCTATTGGAATGTGCCCCAATGTGATGGCCTCGTTGTTTGATTTCTTTAACTAAATTAGAATACCTGATAGCATTTTCTCCAGTTACAAAAAATGTTGCCTTAACTTTATATTCGTCTAATATATCAAGTATCTGAGGTGTTGTTTCAGAATTAGGGCCGTCGTCAAATGTTATAGCCACACCGGGAGTATACTGGCGCTTCCAGCTTCCGATACCCAACCGGTGTAAAAACATATCAGGAATTACAGTATATGTAGCGCCTATAAATACAATAATAACCAGTAAATAGTAACCCCAATTCATGTAACAACCCCCGCTAACTTTGGTTCGTTAACTTATCCGGACTATGTTCCTTAATTAACTTTTCAATATTACCAAAGGCATAAAAAACTGCCACAGAAATAAGGATAAAGGCGCTTACATAGAAGGGTGCCCTGTACCCAAGCGTATCCCATACTTTGCCGCCAATATATGTTCCAACAGCCGTTCCCAAACCTTCAATGGTCATAAAGATGGCCCACATTGTTCCCCTTTTCTCTGCTGAAACTGCCCTAGCCATTAATCCATTCCATGCAGGAAGAATAAAAGAATACGAGATACCCAGAATAGCCCCAACTATTAAAGCCCTTACAACCAATCTCTGCAACGGCAGGAGAATCAAACAAACTGATGCCAACAGAAACCCACCAACAAGCGGTCCTTTAACACCGAGCCTGTCAGCCAATTTTCCCGCAGGAACTAGGAAAAGCACGGTAAAGATTCCTCCGCCGATAAGAAGGTAGTTGAATTGTTCGGGGCTAAGGCCGAATACTTTTTTTGCATATATCACAATAACGGGCATCAATATTCCTACTGACATGGTTTGGACAAACATTCCGGGGTATAGGACTCTGTGTGAAATCAATTCGTGAAATAATTCTTTTAAAAAAACCGACTGTGATAACATCCCTTGATTGGTTATCCGTGGCATTTTAATAGCAATTGTTAACAGCAAAGCCAAAGCTAGTAACCCTAGAAGTGTCAGAAAAGAAATTCTATAAGATTTTTCAATCACGAAATTAATAACTACCGGACCAATACCTGCCCCAACCAACCAGGCTATAAACACCTTGCTTAGCGCTTCACCTATTTGTCGGGCAGGCATCTTCGCGGCTATTCCGGAAATTACTACCGGCCATACAGGGGAAATCCCCAACCCGAATAACACCGCACCTAATATAAAGGAATAGGTGTTCCAGCGAAACGATATAATTGAAATTCCAATACTGGAAACAACTATCCCGGTAATTAATAACCTTTTCCCGCCAAATCTGTCTGTAAGCCAACCTGCCGGGATGCGAAAAATATTATCAAACAGGTAATGTAGTGAAATAGCTGTACCGATTACTTCCATACTAAAACCTGCAACAAACCGTCCATATAACGGCAATATGCTGAAAACAAGCGCTCCGCGTACAAATTCCAATAACCCAAGCACTAATAGAGGAGCCATTTGATCACCCAATCACTGTTTTAATTTTCATTTCATTAACCAAATCCAACATATGTTCTACTGCCCGTTCGGCTGCGCGTCCAGGTATGGCATTCTGTGCCTTATTGCGCATTCTCTCCAATTCTTCAGGATGTTTTAATAAAAAATGAACGATATGCCCTAACTCTTCAAGGCTTTCAGCGGTTTTCCCAGCGCCAATTTTTCGCAGGAAAACAGCGTTCCCCTCTTCCTGGCCGGGAATTGGGCGATAAATCACCAGTGGTAAACGCTTGGTTAATGCTTCGGATACTGTCAATCCCCCTGCCTTTGTAATAATTAAATCTGCGGCTGACATTAACTCTTCCACATTACTTACAAAACCCAAACGGACAATTGGATTACGAGCTTTGTCAACAATTTCATCAATAGATTTATATAATTTATCGTCTTTGCCACAAACTACAATTGACTGCACAGGAAATTCTGATTCCGCAAAAAGTTTACATACATCTTTTAAACTATCTAAAACGCCATAGACTCCTCCCATTATTAACAGTGTCGGCTGGCCAGGGCACAGCCCTAACCGGGAGATTATCTCCGCTCTGTTCAAATAGCGTTCAAAACGAGGACTTACGGGTATCCCCGTAACTTTTATACGAGCCGGGTCAATTCCTCTCAATACCAAACCGTCAAAGACTTCTTTACAACCGACAATATACATATCCACTCCCGGATGAATCCATTGGCTATGCACAACATAATCAGTTATCACTGTCACGAGTGGAACATTCAACCTGTGTTTTAACTTTAATTGTGAAATGACTCCTGCCACTGTAGGATAGGTACATATAATAAGATCAGGTTGTAAAGAACAAATAAGTTTTTCAAAATCTTTTTGCCCCATTTGGTTTAGAAATCGTTGAATTAAAGAATCAGGTGAAACCTTAGCTGTACCGTAGTAAAATTTCCCCCAGAGTTTTGGAGAATACTTGATCATGCCGATATAAACATTTTTAATTACATTGTTAAATGTCTTACTAAGGAACTCTCCGCAATCCAAGTGAGTAACCATGGCATAAGGTTCTCTAATATGAATTGCTTCGATTACTGCCTCCGCCGCCCGTACGTGCCCTGCACCAAAAGTTGCAGAAAAAACAAGTACACGTAAGTTCTTCAAAACTTAAGCCCCCTTCAGTAAGTTTTTTTAATTTACATTTTTGGCCCTGCTCCATTCTTGCCTATACTTTTATTTTTGTATTCGTTTGAAGAACTTCTTTTGGCTTTTATAAAAGCAAAATAATAACCCAAGTAATCCCCCCTAATACGTTATAAGAAACTCCCAATAATTCATCTTTCCTATTCCGGCTACGAAAGGTGCATATGTTCGGATAACCGGAATAAATCTGGCCAAAATAATGGTTTTCCCTCCGTATTTTTTATAAGTATCACCTAATACGGCTGCAATACAAAAAGCACCATTACCCATCCGATATTTAGTGATCCTTGAGCAGAAAACGTTCCTGCTGCAAAAAGGAGTGAATCACCCGGAAGGAACGGTGTAACCACCAATCCTGTTTCAAAAAAGATAATCAGAAATAGGATTAAATAAGTCTATGGCCCCTTTTCCAAGATACTTTGTCTAAATTCATTTCTTTTTATAAACTGAACAAAACTGCTGACCCAATTCCCAGAACTGCCCCGGCTATAACATCTGTGGGATAATGTTGACCCAAATATATCCGTGAGACACCGATTAATACTGCGACTGTTAACAGCACTGGTGCAATGAAAGGATAGTGGATTGATATTACGGTGAATATAGAGAAACTTGCGGCAGTATGTCCCGAAGGAAACGAATAATCTTTCAGAATAAATCCTCGACGAAGTTTAACCCCGGGCAATACCAAATATGGCCGGGGCCGGGAAACAAATCTTTTGAATAACTGTACCATAAAATGACCAACGGTCAACGAATAAACCGACTCTTTTCCTACACTATTCCCTTGACTGAATACGACTAAACTTATACAAAGCAGTATGGATATAGTGGTTCCTCCTAATATCGTAAAAAAAGACATCACGCCATCCAATACCGGGTTCTTTAGATAGTTGTTAATGTTTCGAAATATCCAATTATCCAGTCGAAGAATGTAGTTCATTTCCTTCACCTCATCATGCCAGCCAGTGTTTACCAAGGACTTCAAAAAACTCTTTTTAATAAGAGATACATCGTGCGACAAAAAAGTTCAGATTTTAAACTCGTAATTTTATTGTAGTTGTAAATTGGGTTGAGTCAGATACTTTAGCAACTCCTTCAACTAAAGAAAGTAATTCCTTAGCTTATTCCGCACATATTTTTAAAGGTTCATTGCTTTCTAAATATAGTAAATCCGGATAAGCATCCCTTGATAACGCCGGATTATATTTCCCAACTTTTGTTCATAACGTTCAACAATTATCCCCCGCAATACTACCTCATAACCCCAAAATTACAGGTACTGCCAGTGAGTAAAGCCACTTTTTTTGATATTCTTCAGTTTTTCAAACAGACCCATCTTATTCCTCCTCTTAACTTTGTCTTGATTATAACAAGTCAACCTTAAAAATATCTTAAAAAGACCTGTCTTCAAATTTTGATGAAATTCAAATATTTAGAGGGGTGTTTAATGGGACTACTTTTAATTGAAGATGAAGAAGGTTTAGCCAAAGCAATTTCTTATATTCTTAAGGGAAAGGCTATGTTTGTTAAAGACGGCCCAAGGCCGGAAAAGCCGTCCAAACTTGACCCATTCAAAGATTACCTGAAGGTCCAAATGGCTAAAGCAATTTTCAACTGCAACAGACTTTACCACGAGCTGAAGTCATTAGGTTGTTCTGGTGGCAAAACCATTTTGGTACAAAAAAACCGGCCATATTTTGGCCGGTTTTGCTATGTCGCAACCTTTTCCCCTCCACTACGCGCGAAAGCCCTGAACATCCGGGCTGTCTCAAACGTTGTTTGGGGCTGAGCATCTCCTGAAATTCCATAATTCCACGGTTGGCTATGTTTAATTCCCCGTCAAACCTGTTAGCTCTGGGATCCGACATTGTAAACCCTGGCATGAGCTAACCGGCAAATTTCGGGCCGTTCCTGTACCAGATTCAGGTAATTCGCAAAAGTCCCTTCCCAGTATAGGGCTTTTTCTTGTTCCTGGTACTGCCTCAAATCCCTGAGAATATCCACGCACGTCTCCACATTTTTACTGCCAACCTCAACTTTAACCCTGAATAATTATATGCATTTTTATTATCAAAGAAGACTTTGCGGGCAATCTTAAGTTTACCGCTTGATTGTTAATATGCGGAGAGTTGAGTTAAGTTCACCTGTTTTTGCCTGCCCGCAGTTTTTATTTTGTTTGCCTGATTAGAACCCCACCTTACAAAAAAACGTCTAAAAACTGTTTTTCATATTTGTGCCACCAAACTTGAGGTGGTACATGCCCCCACTCATAATTTGTATAATTTCAGCATCAACTTTCAGTTTGCGTAATCCTATCACGTTTGAGGTAAAAAGTTGTCCTGTTACAGTTCTCGGTCCGGTTGTCAATTTAACTCACCCTTAAATCTTTAAAATATATACTCATTTTACCATATTAAGTCTACGAGTGCATCTTTAACCGATTAATCGATTGCTTAGCAGAAGGATGCTGCTGTTCGGCTGTATTTTGTCTAACTATTTTGTCTAACCACCAAAGTCAGGTAACTTGGGCAATTTCTTGCCATTTATGCCGAGTAAAAACAATAAAATGGTTCCGTCCCTTACGGGGTTAAGGAAGTTCAAACTTTGAAATTTTAAATCTTATTCAACATTCAGGATATACCTTTGAACATCGGCATCTGTTTTTATTAAATCAGGATCTGGTGCCCATAACCTATCGACAATTTTCTGGAAATTGCTAAGATTGGCTTTCTCAATTCGATAAACTATTCCTTGAGTATCTATAAATTCAAATGTGTCATCCGTGTCTAAGACCAATTTACCAATGTCTCGTGAACAATATTTCACTCCGTCATACCATGATATTGTTTTAGGGTTACCAGGATGAATTCGTACATCAACTTTTCCTTAAAGCGTCATCGGTGGGATATGCCGTTTTTGTTTTTGTCACCTTCCGTAATTGCCGGTAATAGCCTTCGATTATGTTGGTTGTATATATAATTCTCCGGATCTCATAGGGATACTTGAAGTAAGCCGTTAATTCAAGCCAATTATTTTCCCAGAACCTGATTATAATTGGGTGTTTTTTACCCCATTTTCCTTTGAAGTCCTCAAAGGCCATCTCGGCTTCTTCGATGGTTAAAGCCTGGTACACTTTCTTTAAATCAGCCATCAAAAGTTTCTGCTCCTTGTATGGAACATACTTCAAAGAGTTCCGGATTTGATGGATGACACATAGTTGAATTTCTGTTTACGGAAATACTGTATTGTAAGCAGCCTTGTTTATGATTCTTTTTAATAATCTGAGGTTCGAACTCGCCGTTACGGTCCCTGGGTATTATAACTCTTGTTTTTCTAAACCTTGATTTGATAGTCTTTTCGCTGTAACCGTTACGGCTGTTACCGGAATTATTTCCGTCAATACCATGTTTTTTGTAGCCTAAATGTTCTTCTATTTCAGCCTCAAAAATACCCTGTAGTATCCTTAAAAAGGTCTCTCAGCATCTTGTGGACATCCTCTACGGTCACCTAAATTCATAAGCCACCTGCTTATTCAATCTCTTTGTTTACCTTACCAACAATATCGTTTACTATTCTGAAACATTCTTCAACTTCTTCCTTCGATACAACCAAGGAATCCTCGGCTGGATACCTGGTCTCTATATAAAACGCATTAACAAAAGCACAATCCTTAACAAGGGATTTAAAGGTTTCGTCAAATTGGCTTGCTTTCTTGCATAATTTCACGAGGCTGTGTCCTTCAATCAACTCACCCGATTTTAAAATCAGGTACCCTTTCAGGTATTTTTCAATGGCCTGTTGGCAGTGAAAACAAACAATTCCATAGTCCGCATCATGTTCAAACAGAATTTTTGCGCTTTTCAAGTCCTTTTCCGCCATGGCAAACCACTCTTTATACCTTTTGCTGTCAACCACCTATCCGCACCCCCGTCTTATTAATAACATGGGCAAACCTGGATTTATCGTTTTTGTACTGCTCCCATTGCTTTGGTGTGTACACCACCACATCAAGGTCAACATCACAATCTACCTCAAGCAGAATATCCTGCACCAGTTTTCTTTTATTGTCCGTTTCCGTAATAACGCAAATGTCTATATCACTTTGTTTTCGAGCCAAGCCTTTTGCATAAGAACCAAACAAAATGATATCAACTGGCTTAAACTTTTCAATTATTTGTTTTTTAACGCTTTCGACCTTTTCATTGTAAGGACACATACATATCCTCCTCCGGCCTTATATTTTGGCCAATAAATCCGCCTGCAACGGTTTCTTTCTCGCCCTGGCTTCTTCCACCTGTGACATATTGGATTCAAGGACATCTCTCGGAAGCGGTTCGTTTAAGACTCTTAATCTCCGGATAATTGTTGAAGCAATTTTTTTGCTTTCGGTGTTAACTTGAAATACGTTTTCCTTAACTGCCGCTTTAATAATATCACTTTCCTGAAAGCCTTGCAATTTAAGCCTTGCAGCCTTTTTTGTCTCTAGGTACAGGTACGGTATCGTCTTTAATGTGGTAGTATATTTTAGTTCAATGAAATGAATCCCAAATTCCTGCCTATTGAGACCGGCTGTTTTGGTAGTTCTTTTTCCGCACTTTAACTGGGCTTTTGAATTGCCGGCTGAACCGATTGATTACTCTCCGCTTTGGTACGGACGGTACTATTTAGTGATACCATGCTCATAAAAACCACCATAATACAAATACGGCATTCTATCTATTTGTTATCCTCTTGAACAAACTCTAATCCGGTGATTTTAACTTCTGCTTTTTTGCCCCAACTTTTCCTAATACCTTCTGGAACCTCAAAAATGAACTTACCGTCGTAGTTTGGTTTTATTGGAATATCAGAGTTGTTTTCAACATAGGCAACACCTACATCCTCCCCCATCGGTTTCCCTTCTTTGTCCAGGTAGTAAACAGTTACATATATTGAATCAATCGACTTCGTACCGTTGTTTTTAATATAACCAGTAACCCAAGCCGAGTCGGAATAATTATCTATTTTAACATCATGCAATTTCAGGTTGGCTTTATAAGACTCGACTTCCTTTTTCCTTTTTTCTGCTGCATCAAACCATCCAAAGTCTAATTTCAAATTGCCGTTTTCCTTAATAACTTTCATTGTCAATTGTGTTTTTTCCATCGGCAAACGATTTTCCTGAACCATTTGTTTTAGTACTTTACGGCCACCTTCCCAGTCAACAAACCAACCTGACCGAGGCAAAGCCGAATAAATTGCTTCTCCGTCAGGGTATTCGTAATCGGCTGTTACTTTAAAAACACCATTTTGTTTTTCGATGCTTTTAACTTTGAAAGAACTTTTTGTTTTACGTAATTCTTCTAAATCATTGATAAACCCGTCAGCAATAGAAGGATTAACGTTTTTATCGGGGTTAAGTTCATCCAGAGATATAGTTTTTTTCTCTTTATTCGCGAGTAATTCATAAGCGCCGGCATAGTCACCAGAGATAACCTTTTTAAAGTATGATTCAACGACTGCTCTTGCTTTACCTTCGTCAAATATGCTTACTTGCGAAGAAGATTTACCTGTTTTCCCCATATCACATCCATACAAAAATGTTACGAAAAGGCTGAAAACGACCAGGAAACCAATTTTTTTATACATCACCGTCACCCACTTCATTAAGTATCAACTGATACCTGTATTTGCCTGACCACTCCTGCGGCACATCTTCAAAAAGTACCAAACCGTAATTACGTATATGATTTGGTTTAATTGGTTTTTGCGAATCGTTAAACGCTCCAGGATAAGCAAAAGATATGTCTTTTTCAGTAAACGGCCTTCCGCCTTTGTCCAGTAGTTCTATATGAATATCCAGATCCTTAACAACCTGATTGCTAATATTCTGTATTTTGGCATCCAAAGCCAGGCACTCGTCATATACCAAATCATCAAATTTATGAACTTTGAGAGAGAGTATCTTAATATACTCGTTTGGATTCAGATCTCCTGTCCCGACTACGATACTGGTCTGGTCAGAAGAACTCTCACTTTTTGTGGGTTGACTTTCTGCAGTGGCCGGTTTTGTATCGGTATTAGAAGGACTATTTGAAACCAGCGGTTTAACAGGAATATTATCATAGTTCCTAACTAAGTTATAAAAGTAAAAATTCAGTCCAATAGAAAATGCAAACATAACCGTTAAACAAATCAGAATCCATCTTATTTTGCCGTTCATAGTATACCTCCTTCCTCCCAGTCTGTCTGTGCAACCTTTATTCATAAGTCCTGCCAATATTATGCTAGTGTGCTTTTCGACTGGTTGGTTTCATCCATAATGGCTGGCAGGTTTTGACCGGAATACGCATTTTCAACTCGATTGCTGTAAATAACTTTTGGCGTATTGTTGCCAGGCCTGCCATTTTGTCTGTCACGCCATTTAGTCTTGTGATTACAAAAAAAATTAACAAGCAAATTGTTTTGATATTTTTCTCTGATATTCTCCACAATGGTAATTTTCCCCTGCAAAATATCGGAAATATTACCACTTCCCATCAATCACACTTTCCGGATCCAACTTATCTTTTTTACCTGATTTTCCGGTATTTCAACGGAAGTGTCATCCTGTTGGGGGGCAAACCCCTTTTCTTTGTCCATTTCTTTCACTGATTTTACCTTTGACAGGATATCCGAGGCCGCAACATCCCCTTTCCCTTCATCAAGGAGGTCAAACCAAGGTAATCCCCACTCCGTATAAGTTTTCGCCGAAATTGGCGTTGGTGGTCGCTCCAATCCAGTTATATCACGAAACATCATGCTGTTTACAATATGCACATAAACCCTTCCGTAATTCGCCTGATCCCAGGTTTCAATCCCATATTCGTCAGGATATACAGACTGTTTCAATTTTCCGCCGGCGGCCAAACCCATTTCTCCACAGCACGATGGGCTCATTACAGCACTTTCGCATAACATAAGATGATCCATACGGTAATCAGGTTGTTCATCAGGAAAGATTCCGGGTTTAGGATCATACACGATTATCTGAATCCCTCCAAACTCCTCCCTGCCGGTTACCCGTCCCTCAACGGTATAGCCCATTCCCAAAGGCATGGCCACAAACTGCCGTATGTAGCCATCACCGGCATTGATTCCATCCAGCCAGGGCTGATCCGGGCAAACTATGTAATCCTGCTCCTCTTTCCGAAGTTGTTGATCCCATTCCTTCCCGGAAACCGCATTAATTTTGCCTACTCCAATTTTAACGGCGTTCGGTCTCCAGTAAACCCCGCTGAAACTGAGCCACAACGCTTCTCTCTGATACATCGGGATAAATACCCCTCCATGTTCTCTCCAGGAAGCCGGGACTTTGTTTTTGTAATCGTCAACTTTAAAAATCGGAAACCGTCCAAGGCCGGGTGGTAATGGATAAGTATTTCCGTCATCGGGTATCCTTAAAGTACGTTGGAAATTGACAGAAAAGTGTTTCCCTATATGAATTGAGTTATTTCTGACCCTTACTTTTAACATAATTTTTCCTCCCAACTTAAATGAAATAATTTTTCGGCAAACGATTCAATCAGATCCTTGTGTACAATCTTATCCCTCCACTCTCCCGGAATACCCCCTTCACCGTAACAGGCGCCGGCCAACTGTCCATATACCGCCCCGGTAGTGTCAGCATCATCACCAAGGTTGACCGCCAACAGCGCCCCTTCGCGAAAAGACGTGCTGTGATAAAATGCCCACAATGCCGCTTCCAAAGATTCCGCAACATATCCGGTCCCCTTTATTTCCGGAGGGTTGCGCCTTTTGAAAGAACCACCTGCTATTTCACTTATCGCGGGGTGCAAAGGGTCCTCATCCCATATGCCCGGAACCGGGGCAAAATGGCCGGACAGGATTTCTTCTTTTGAACATCCGTTAAGTGCCCCCACCAGCAAAGCCCCCATATAACGGCAACCATCCACTGCCGCTTTGGCACCATGAGTAGTCATGGAACTTTGCCCTGACTTTTTTACTGCTTCCCGGGGGCCATTGGCATAAAACATAGGTACCGGCGCCAAACGCATGATTGAACCGTTTCCGGCACTCATGGGATCGGTTGAGCCACAATACGGCTCTCCGGACCTATCAAATCTCAGCAAAGCCTTCCGTACCGGTGTTCCCGATATCAAAACATCTTCCTGTGCTGCTCAGGTGGCCGTCACGGTACCACATTAAATACCGTTCCATCTGGTCAGTGGGGTCAAAACCCGCTTTGGATATCAGGCTCTCTGCCAGGCACAGGGCCATTGAAGTGTCGTCCGTCCACTCGCCCGGCTTTAGTCCAAACGGGCCGCCGCCAACCATATCACTGATTGGTGTGAATGTCCCCGGTGCCCTGAATTCCAGGGCAGTCCCAAGGGCGTCACCCACTGCCAGTCCCAGCAGGCACCCGCGATAACGTTCAGTCATGTCCATTTGCATTTCCCTCCCCTGCGGTATCATCCACAAAAACATACCTTTCCAGTGACTTGTCCCAGGGACTCCACCGGCTGCCCCGGTATTTTTCTTTCAGGTCGCTGAATTTCCACATGTCGGCCTCAACCGCGTCTGCGTAATGAACCAGACATGCTTCTATTGTCTTGGGCCGTTTGGGTGACTGCCATTCATAAGTGCCGTGATGACTAACAATAATATGTTTCAGGGCCAATCGCAGGTCCTCAGGAAATCCAGGCACTCTTTCTATCAATGAATTTATTATCTCAAGGCCAAGAACAATATGGCCCAACAGTCTTCCTTTATCAGCAACTTCGATAGAGTATTCAACTTCGTACTCCTCAATTTTCCCAATATCATGGAGCAATGCGCCGGTTATGGCCAGTTCTTTGTTTACGGCCGGATACAAGTTTGCGATATAGCCTGCTATTTTCGCTGTTCTAAGACTGTGTTCCAATAGTCCGCCTATGTACGCCTGGTGGATTGCTTTTGCCGCCGGAACAGTACTGTATTGATGAAAAAGTTCCTTATCATTGATCAGTTCTTCAAGCAGTTGTCTCAGGTAAGGATTAGTCATTGATGATGCCATACCTGCAACATCTTTTTGCATGTTCCCGACGTCCAGGGGGGTGAGGGGTATAAAGTCAGCAGAATCAACTGCTGCCTTATCTATAAGTTCCCATGAACTGATTTGAATTTCAGGGGTACCTGCGAATTTAACTACCTCGCCCTTGCAGCCGACGAACACTTTTTCCGGCAGGTTAATGTCATTGTCATCTGCATCCCATATCCTGGCTGCCATTTCCCCGGTCCTGTCACTTAATATCAGGCTTACATACCGGCCCGGTTTGTTTTTATAGTTCAGTACTTTTACGGCTCTGACGAAAAACAGGTCGTCCACGTTGTCCCCCGGTTTAAAGTCAGCAATATACCTGGTTTTCATAATTTCACCTCTTGTTTTTGTTTTACGTGAAAGAAAAAATCTCCCCTTTTTATCCTGTCAGGGAGATTATCGCATCTTAAAGTGACAATAGTTTGTCATTTTGTTATTTATATTTTGCCAAAACCTACTCCATTTTCTGGCGCATTATAATTGGTAAGTGTTTTTACGGACGTCCAGGTGTTCCCGCAGGCGTTCGACCTGGTCGCCGCGTAAAGCATAACCGTCGTATAAAACCCGAACTTTATCGGAAACATCGTTTTCGATCCTGGTTTCTATTCTTGTCACCTGCTCCTGCAGTATTTTCACCTGTCCGACAAGAGGTTTCAGGTCTTTAACATCATTATTCAGATTATCAAGCCTAGCCAGTATTTGTTTTAACAATTCTTCCATGCAAAACATACCTTCACGTTCTTTCCAGCCCTAAAGAGCGGGATATTTGTTAGTTTGTTTTTTTGGGGAGCTTGATTTGAATTTCCTGCATACTGATTTGTTCAACTCTGTACCAACGCCATCAGCCGGTTAAGGACCGCTGCAGCTTCCGCCCTGGCGATATTCGCCGCCAGGCATTTTTTCCTATAATATCCTGCTTCCCACGGGCAAAATTTCTGCCCTGGTCTTCTTCCGGTCAGTCAGGAACCTGCTGTCCGGGTACCCACGCATGTACCCACGGGCTACCATGCTGCTTACCGGGGCATACGACCAGTGTCCGGGCTGCAGGTCGGTCAGGACACTAAAAAAACGAGAAAATAAGTGATATTTGGAAGGAGATTGACAACAAATGTCAAATATTAACAAGAGTCACATACGATATTACCGCACAGATAACCCAGTCCAGGGCTGAGAAATAGAAAAATAGGGATAGGGGATAAAAAACATGCAGGAGTATTGGGGCTGCCGTAGAAAAGGTCAAAGGAAAGAAAAACTGAGAAAGGGAGATGTGCTGTGGAAAACATTTTAAAGCAAATCCTTGACGAACTGAAAATATTGAAAGAAGGCCAGAAGAAACTCGAGGAAGGCCAGAAGAAACTCGAGGAAGGCCAGAAGAAACTCGAAGAAGGCCAAAAAGAAATCAGGTCTGAGCTGCGCTATATTTGGGACGACATTAAAAAGATTGATGCCAGACTGACCAAACAGGAAGAAGAGACCTTTATTCTCAAACGCATGAAGTAAGCTGAAAAAATTGAAAACAAAAGTTTGAAAAGTTTTTAAAAAGGCTAATTTTTGTGAAGGTGACGTTGAGATAAGGGTTGTTTCTGAAAATCCCAATGAATTTGGCTGGAGCCATGCCCTGTTTATTAAACAGGACGGGAAGTTAGCCGCAGCCCGTAGCTCAACATAGTCAAATTCACCCACGGTCCGGCGGATGATGTGGTACACCTGGACAAAGCACCGTGGTCGCTGGTCGTGCCTTATATCCAAAATAGAAAGAACTAGGGAGAGGTTTTCGCCTCTCCCTTTGTTTTTGTAAGGGCATATAATTTCAACCTGAACCGGCGGACATTTTCCACTGGTTTTCTTTTTTTGTAGTGCGTCGAATTAGCACACCCTGAGAAGGTGGCAGGTTTTAAAGAGAATGTGCTGTTTGTCCAATCGTAGTGACGAACTTGTATTCCAGTTTCCGTCCCCTTACGGGGATAAGGAAGCAGGCAATTTGTTTCGCCAGGTATCAGGGGCGAATTCCCCAAAAATATCCTATTCGAAGGTCTTCGACATGTTCCAATTTTTTCCTTGCCCAAAATTGCGACATATTTCAAAATAAAAACAGCCTCTTAAAACAGGGAATGGCTACCGCTCAATTCCCATTCATTACCTGAAAAGTCGAAATTTTGACATTTGAGGAAGCTTTTCTTGCTACCCTGAGACAAACAATCTACAATAAAATCAAAAGCGCAAAAGAGGTGGATGGCTGTGCCTGTATGCAGAATCTGTGCGGATCGTCTAACCAAAGAAGAGATTCCCCGAGGTACCTGTCAGGCCTGTGAAAATGCCGTGAGCAAACTAGTGACACAAAAACTTCTGAAGCTCGGTTCGTACCCCAGAAAGGCAAAAATAAAAGCATAAAAAAAAAAGTGCGTTTCCAGAACGCACTTTTTATCTGAATAATTCGGCCACATATTCTGGGAGTACAAACGCCCCTTTGTGAATATCCGCATTGTAATACTTTGTTTTTAAACGGTTTACAACGTCCAGCGGAATCTCCGCATTGAGTGGGTCGTATTGCTTCGAACCCATGGTAAAACTCCAAAACCCACTGATATACGTAGGTACAGTGGCCAAATAAGTTCTTGTAATGGGGAAGAGGTTTTTAACGCTTTTATGCACATTGCCTAGCAGTTCCCTGTTAAATAAAGGAGACTCTGACTGGCATACCATAATTCCGTCTATCTTTAATGCTTCATAAACGTTTTTATAAAAGCTTTCATGAAACAAATTTGTAGCCGGACCAATAGGGTCAGAAGAATCAATTAAAATAACGTCATATTTATCTTTATGCCTCTGCACATACTCAATACCGTCTTCCACAAAAATGCGGACCCTGGAATCCGTTAATGCGCAACTGATTTCCGGTAAATATTTCTGGCAGGCCAAAATTACCCGTTCATCAATCTCAATCAAATCTGCCTGTTCAACAGCCGGGTGCTTCAACACCTCCCGAATGGTACCGCCGTCTCCACCGCCAATAACCATCACTTTTTGCGGATTCGGGTGGGTCATCAGAGCCGGTAAAGCTATCATTTCATGATACATATACTCATCTTTTACCGTTGTCTGAATAATACCATCCAGAACCAACGCCCTGCCAAATTCGTAAGTCTCCACGATGGCAAGATGCTGGTATTTCGTTTGCTCGACATGCAGAGTCTCTTTAATTTTCCAATTTACACTGTAACCATCAGTGTGTTTCTCTGTAAGTATTAACTCCAAGCCTTTCCCCCCTCGACTGCCGCTAATCCTTTCCACATTTTTAAATAATACCATCTGGTTTATTATTCGTCAAGCAGGGAGTGTTTTTCCAGCTTTTGGTAAAGACCCGCCCTGGATATTCCAAGTATCTTGGCTGCTTTCACTTTGTTGCCGGCGGTTCTCTGTAAAGTTTGCATTAAAACCAATTTCTCCGTTTCATCTAAGATCTGTTTAAGGGTTAGATGACCGGCGCCATTGTCAAAAACTTTATTTAAATATACAGGAACCTTCTCGACCGCAATTACGGGACTTTCCAGGGAATTCACAGTCTTCTTTGCTATCTCCTTTAATTCATCGACGTTGCCAGGCCAGTCGTGATTAAATAAAAGTTCATAAGTTTCCGGGGGTATTTTCGGTTGTCCTCCTATTCCGGCCTGCTCAGCGTACCTTTTGACAAAGTACAAAAACAATGGCAGTATATCCTCTCGTCGGTCTCGTAGAGGAGGCAAGGAAAAACTCAAAACATTTAAACGGTGATATAGGTGTTCCAGAAACAAGTCTCTTTTAACAAGTTCTTCTAAATTTCTGCTGGTAGCAGCAATAATACGGACATCTACTTTCTTTCCTTTTCCGTCAGCCCCGCGAATTTTTTTAGTTTGCAAAAACTGTAACAGTTTATTCTGCACCTCGAGAGAAAGGTCAGCTATATCTTCCAGAAAAATTGTTCCTTTATCGGCTAGTTCCAATTTCCCCATCCGCTCGGAAGCTTGTTCACCGTCAACAAAAACGGACTTCGTAAAAAAAAGTTCGTTTTTATCCGCGTTTTTAGAAAGAAAAGAACATTTTACTTTCACAAAGGGGCCAAATTTACGGGTCCCTTCACTATGCAGAACCCTAGCCATAAATTCTTTGCCGCTACCTCTTTCTCCCCTCAGTAGGACAGTGCAATTACTGCAGGCCATCTTTTTTATGTTTTCCTTTAAAATTTTGACCTGCTTACTTGTTCCAATTACATTTTTAAGTTTGTATTTGGCTCCTGTGACCTGGGCCAATTGCTCCTGATAATAGGCAATTTTGCTATTCAGGATCCTGACCTTGTATTGAAAAGCGTTAGATAGTTTTCTGCCATTGATAATCAATAATACCACCCGCCCGGAGCCCAAGGGGTAAATCATTATGTCTACAGGTTCCCCTGCTACGGGGGATGCATCAAGGTCAATCATACCCTTTTCAATACCATTACGCACGTACTTTTCAATTCCTTTTAACAATGGCCGGCAGTCCTGGCCACGTAATTCTTCTGGCACAAAACCCAGTAAATCGGCAAATGTCCTATTTATGTAAACTATTTTAAAATTACGATCCACAACTGCCACAGCGTCCGTTATACTATCAAATACCTTTGTATTGACTGGAAAAGTTAGATGGTGGTCACAACCAGTATAGTCTACAGCTTCCGTGATAATAACCCAGGCTCCAATATAATCGTGGTCTTTTTCCACTTTAGTTATGGTCAGTTCCCATTCCACACCTTGATATAGAGTCTTTAACTTTTGGAATTTATTATGTTTTTTGGAGAAATCAAATTTTATATTGGGAAAAACCTTTTGGATGGGAAACTGGATAACATCGGCGCCTTTATTAAACTTATCTTTAAAGGCCCGGTTCATAAAAACGATATTACCCATTCGATCCACAAATAAAATACTGTCGTTTAACTTATCCAACAGCCTCATATTATCCAATTTCAAAATGTCAAAGCGTTTTTCAGGCGACAACATAAATTGGTCCCTCCGCTTTTTCTCCCCAATACCTGTTTTCCCCATAAAGAAGCCAAATCTTAACGTTTCATTATTATTTTAATTTTAACGGAAAACTTTATGAAAGAAATTACTTTTCCCTTAATCGGTCATTTTTGAATAGTCAACGGTTTTTTTGTGACTTTTAAAGGATACTCAAATTTTTTCCGTAATAATGGGTAAACTAAAAAAGCTTAAAGCTAAATTGAAACGGAGGTATTGCATGGAAGGTAAAATATTAGCTGCACTGCTCTTGTTACTTGGTGGTAGTGTTACAGTTTATATCTTATACCGGGCCATGTTTGCAGTTGTTGAACCTGTTGTCACCAAAAAATTGGAACAGCAAATGACCAAGGATAAACTATCCCAGTTACAAAATAATCTGGTCCTGCATAAGCAGGTGGACCAACAGGCCGTTCAGCAGATACAAAATAATATGAAAAAATAAACAAAAAAGGGAGGGCATATTATTCTTCCGCTCAAGGACGAAATCTCGCCCGGTTAGCCACTCCCGCTCACGCGGGGCGTGGACCGGTCGAGATTTAAGTCCCACTCCAGAGTAAACAACTCATTTTATTCCCAGTACCGTCGATCCATGGTTCTGAACTGCAGGGCTTCAGCAACATGCAGGTCTTCAATCTCAGCTTTGCCGGCTAAATCGGCTATGGTCCTGGCCACTTTCAGCACCTTGTTATAAGCCCTCGCGCTCAGATTAAGCTTTTCAAAAGATTCCTTGAGCAGCTTTTGAGCCGATTTGTTTGGATGACAGTACCTTTTTATATCTTGCGGGCCCATGCGGGCATTGCAATATACCTTAGCCGACTTCAACCTTGCCAGTTGTATAGCTCTGGCTTGTTCGACCCGCTTTCTGATTTCCCTTGAAGGCTCCCCCTTCTCGTTTTTCATGATATCATCTATTTCTAAACGCGGCACATCAATGTGCATATCTATCCTGTCCAAAAGCGGCCCCGACAACCTGTTCCGGTAGCGCATAATTTGCGGTGGCGTACAAAGGCACTCTTTTTTTATATCACCCAGGTAACCACAAGGACAAGGGTTCATAGCAGCTACCAGCATAATGTTAGCTGGGTAGGTAACAGCCGCATTAACGCGGGAAATCAATACCTTACCGTCTTCCAGGGGTTGCCGAAGAGCCTCCAGTACGTCCCTCTTATACTCCGGAAACTCGTCAAGAAACAATATGCCGTTATGGGCTAAGCTGATTTCGCCCGGGACGGGAATCCTGCCCCCGCCAATTATGCTGTTAGCAGACGCAGTGTGGTGAGGTGCGCGAAAAGGCCTGGTTGTAATAAGCGGCTGCCCCTTAGGCAGAAGTCCGGCCACACTGTAAATTTGGGTCACTTCTAATGATTCTTCCAGGGTCATTGTAGGCATAATAGTAGTCAGCCTTTTTGCCAGCATTGTTTTTCCCGCTCCAGGGGTACCAATCAAAATTATATTATGCCCGCCGGCAGCGGCAATTTCCAGCGCCCTTTTAGCTAAATGCTGCCCATGGACATCAGAAAAATCGAGGGGTTTTGTTTCACTATATTCCTCGCTACCTGAGATCTTTTTTTCGGGCGGTTTTGGAGCATCCTCTTCTTGGATGTACCTTATTAAGGTCGCCAGGTCAGGCGCGGGCGTAATTTCAATTTTCTCAACCAACGCTCCTTCATAGTAATTATCTAACGGAACCGCCAATTTTTTTATGGCGCCCCAACCTTTTTGCCTGCCAACCATTAAGGCCACCGACAATACACCGTTAACAGGCCTGATCGTTCCATCGAGGGATAGCTCACCTACTACGTACATATTCTTTAACCCCTGGCTGAATATTTGCCCGGTGGCCCCGAGAATACCCAAAGCAATAGCCACATCCAAAACGACCCCTTCTTTCTTAATGTCAGCCGGCGCCAGATTAACGGTTATCCTTTGCAAAGGAAATTCGTAACCGGAATTTTTTATAGCTGCCCTAACCCGCTCCCTGGCTTCACGCACAGCCGTATCGGGAAGACCGACTACATCAAATGAAGGAAGACCGTTGGAAACATCAACTTCCACAGTAACCGGAACAGCCTGTAGACCTACAACTACTGCACTGTTCACTGCCGCAAGCATTTCACATTCACCACCTTTTTATACACACGCGGTATAATATATTTGATCCGGCTGTTTTTCCTTTTTTTTTAAGAAAAAAACATTAAAACACTCCCGCGTAATGTTCAATCTGCGGTTTGTCCGACTTCAGGTTTACACCAACAAAATCAAAACGCATTTTTCTGTTGACCTGTTCGGGAAAGCATGTGAGGAAGCATTCGGCTACCCGGCGAATTTTCTGGATTTTCCTGGAAGTTATAGATTCGGCATGCGTACCGAACTTGGCAGATGACTTCGTCCTGACTTCAACAAAAACAAGATATTCTTTATCGACTGCAACAATATCAATTTCCCCAAAAAAGCAGCGGTAATTTTGCTTAATTATGCGAAAACCTTTCCTTTGTAAATATTCTGCAGCCAACTCTTCACCTTTCCGACCAAGTTCCAACCTTGCTTTACTCATTTTTACCTCCAAAGAAAGGGGCCTGATTAACCAGGCCCCTCACTCCCGTCTATTACATTAAGCTAAAGAGCGCTGCCGCAGCTTTATTGGCCAGGGCAGCCAACTCTGCGGGTCGAACACCCAGGTAAGCAGTAATGACTAGGCAAGCTATAAGAGTGAATTTTGATGCAGCGTTGATGGGTATTGCACTGTTATCAGCAGGATCAGCCATATACATTACTTTAACTACCGACAGATAGTAGTATACAGACGCCATACTCATAATCAGACCGATAATGGCCAACCAAAGGTAACCCTGCCCTACAACAGCGGAAAACAGGTAAAACTTACCGGCGAAACCGGCCAATGGAGGAATACCGGCCATTGACAGCAAGCAAACGGTTAAGACTGCAGCCATCAAAGGTGATCTCTGGGCCAATCCGGCATAATCCTTAATTTCATCACTACCGGTTTTCGCATAAAAATTCATAACAACTGTAAAAGCGCCGATTGTAGCAAAAACATAAAGCATACCGTAAAAGGCAACGCCTTTAGCGCCAAGTTCATTGGCTGCTACAAGACCGGTCATAATATATCCGGCTTGCGCAATACTGGAGTAAGCAAGCATTCTCTTGATGTTAGTCTGCGGAATAGCCACCAGGTTGCCAATGATAATGGTAAGGGCTGAAAGAACCGCAAACAGCACTTTCCAGTGTACGGCCAGATCCGGGAATGCTACGAGGAACACCCGGAGGATAGCGGCAAAGGCAGCTGCTTTAGAACCAACAGCTAGGAATGCCGTTACCGGAGTAGGAGCTCCTTCGTATACATCCGGCGACCACATTTGGAAAGGTACGGAGGAAATCTTGAAACCAAATCCTGCTACCAGTAAAACCAGTCCCAGTACTACAGCCGGTTCCGCACCGTTACCGGCAATTTTGGTAGCAACATCAGCAATAATAGTTGTTCCGGTAAAACCATAAACCAAGCTCAAACCGTATAAGAGAATACCTGACGACATTGCCCCGAGAATCAGGTATTTAACACCTGCTTCGGCAGACTTATGATCTTCTTTCTTAAATCCGGTCAGGATATAGAAGGTAATAGTCATAAGCTCCAGGGCAAGATACAGGGTAATCAGGTCGCCGGCAGAAGCCATGAGCATCATGCCAAGTGTGGCAAATACAATGAGCACATAGAACTCACCGTAATAATATTCCATCTTTTTTACATATTGCACGGAAGCCATCGATACCAGAATTGCGGCAACAAGAAATAACTGCTTGAAGTATACTGCAAAGTCATCCAGAATGAACATTTTGTTAAGAGTTGAAGAGTTAATACCGTACTGGGTAAAGGTAAAAGCCAGAATTCCCGCCAGACCAAAAGTAATCAAGTATCCCAGGCCGTACCTTGACTGTTTCGGAACCAGCAGGCCCACAACCAGTACAACTAATGCCAGAAGGGCTGTTAATGCTTCTACGCTCAATAAGCCGTAATTGATCCCAGCCATTAGAAGTTCCCCCCTATCTTAACGGCCTCAGCAAGTTTGGCAGCTATCGGCGCCATGCCGGAGTTAACCATGTCCATAATTAAGGAGGGGAATACGCCGAAGAGTACCAGAGCGGCACCAAGAACAACAATCGGTACCATGGCCGGACCTTTGGCATCTTCCAGGTGGTCGAATTCTTCTTTCCTGGGTCCGAAGAGTACATTGGCCACCATTCTGAGCACGTAGACAGCGCCCAAAATTACCCCGGTAAGAGCTATTATAGCCAAGGCCCTGTATTCAGGCACCTGGAAAACTCCTACGAAAACCGTGAACTCAGGAACGAAGCTAACTAATCCCGGCAGACCGGCGGAAGCCATAGCAGCCATTACAAATCCTACGGCTGCACGCGGCATCTGGTGGGCCAGACCGCCCAAGTCAGGAATATACCTGGTATGGGTGCTTCCATAGAGGAAACCGATCATAGAGAAGAACAGAGCTGACATTACACCATGCGCAAACATGTTCGCAACTGCTCCGTTGAGACCGATAATATTCAGGGAAGCAACCCCGATCAGTACGAAGCCCATGTGGCTCACCGATGAATAACCGACAACGTATTTCATATCTTTCTGAGCCAGACAGATTAACGCGGCGTATACTACGTTTCCTACAGCAAGGATGGCAATCACGGGAGCCCAGAACTTGGCACCGAGTGGAAGAACAAATAAGCCAATCCTGATTAAACCGTAGCCACCGATTTTCTTCAATACTCCGGCGTGAATCATACTGACTGCAGTCGGCGCGCCGGCGTAACCGTCAGGTGACCAGGAATGGAACGGAAACATGGACAACAGCGTGGTGAAACCAAAAGCCATCATACCAAACACAACTACCTGGAATTCATAGCTGAAGTTGGCCTTAGCCAATTGGTCGATGGCAAAGGTCGGAGCGCCCAGTATGTCAGCAGCGGTAACATACATCCAAATCAGACCGGCCAACAGGAAAGCGCTACCTATCAACAGGTAAATAGTAAGTTTCATACCGGCATATTCCTTGGTAACCGGTTTTTGCTTACTCTGACTACCCCAGATGATAACCATGATGTAAATGGGAATAACCACTACTTCATAGAAGAGGAAGAATATGAACAGATCACGGGCAATAAATGTTCCCATTACACCGGCTATCAGGATAAGCAACAGGATAAAGAACTCTTTCGGCCTGTTGTCGATACTCCATGAGGAGTAAACTGCCGTAAAACCAATCAGGTTGGTCAGTAACAGCAATGGTAAACTTAAACCGTCAACCCCCAGAGCATAAGTTACACCTAAATCAGGCACCCAGGGAATTGTTTCGGTAAACTGGTAGCCGCCACCGAGGTGGTTTTTGTAATAGATTACAAAAATCACAACGGTCAGAGCAAGGGAAATGAAGGTGGAAATAGCAGAAACTATTTTAATGGTTTTTGCTTCTTCCTTGGGTATGAAAACGTTTATCAGGGCACCGATTATTGGCGCCAGTAAAATCGTCGTCAGTATCGGGAAATCCATTACCTGCCACCTCCTAACAACAGGGCAGCTGCAGTAGTGGAATCGCCGTTAAAAGCCAGGACCAAAACGATAACTACCACCGCAGCAAACAGGACCAGAGCATAATGCTGCAGTTTTCCTGTTTCAGTTCTTCTCAGGATACTGCCAAGAATCTTTGCGGCTAATCCTACACCGTTAACAATATTGTCAACAATTACAATGTCAACCCAGTACAGAATCCTACCTACCCCGTCCAGAATATTATGGATTAGCCAGAGGTAAATTTCATCAATATAGAATTTGTTGTAAGACAGTTTGTAGATTATGCCCAGCTTGGCCAGTGGTTCCTCCATAACGGTTTTTCTACCGTATACCATGAAGGCGCCGATAATACCGATTAGTGCCACAGCAACGGACAACGCTATCAGCGGAACATTAGCATGAATTGGTTCATATTCGCCAAACCGGATGTAATAAGCAAAATTCTCGGCTCCGTGTGTCCAGGGAGTTCCAACCCATCCGCCAACCACTGACAACACTGCTAATACAACCAGCGGTAAAGCCATGGAAAAGGGCGCTTCATGGGGATGGAAATGGCTGTCTCTTTGCTCGCCATGGAAGCAAATGAAAAACATCCTGAACATATAGAAGGCAGTCATCATTGCCGTTAATGTGCCCAAAATGAACAGTATTGAATAGGCTCCCGCATAGGGACCGGTTGCATGATGGAAAGAAGAGTTGGCCAATACTGTTTCCAATATCAGGTCCTTACTGAAAAATCCTGCAAAGGGCGGAATCCCTGCAATAGCCAGACAACCTATGAAAAAGGTCCAGTAAGTAATCGGCATCTTTTTCTTCAAGCCGCCGTACTTCCAAATGTTGGCCTCATTATGCATAGCGTGGAGAACACTACCTGCACCGAGGAACATCAACGCCTTAAAGAATGCATGGGTCATCAGGTGGAACATGCTGGCTGTCAAACCGCCTGCACCTAAGGCCAGCATCATATAACCCAACTGGCTGACAGTAGAGTAAGCCAGGATCTTTTTCATCTCTATTTGAGTGAAGGCTATTGATGCGGCAAAAAAGGCTGTAAATCCACCGACTACTGCAACCAATAGCATGGCTGCAGGTACAGTCTTAAACAAAACCAGAATACGTCCTACCAGGTAGACGCCGGCAACAACCATTGTAGCAGCGTGAATCAACGCTGATACCGGTGTCGGGCCCTCCATGGCATCGGGCAGCCAAACGTGCAGTGGGAACTGACCCGATTTACCAATAGGACCAAGGAACAATATCATGGCAATAGCCGTTAATCCAGCCGCTGTAAGACTGGTGTACTGTGTAAAGTTAGGGATCATTTCTCCTAGCTTTTGCAAATCGAGAGTCCCGAAATTGATTTGCAACAACAGGATACCCATCAGTAAACCGAAGTCACCGGTTCTGGTAGTGATAAAAGCCTTTTTGGCAGCTTCACGGGCTGAATATTTATGCCACCAAAAACCGATCAAGAGGTAAGAACACAAACCTACCAATTCCCAGAAAATAAACATCTGTAACAGGTTGGGAGCAATAACCAAACCCAGCATAGAGGCCGCGAACAATGACAGGTAGGAGTAAAATACGGAAAAGTTCGGGTCTCCGTGCATATAACCAAGGGAGTAAATCTGTACCAAGGAAGCAATTAATGTTACGACAAACAACATCATTGCCGATGTCGGGTCAATCTGTACCCCCATTTCGATTTCCAGTCCCGGCATACTAAACCACGTGACTGCTTGCTTAAAGGGGTGTTCCGCTGTAATCGGGCTTTCCGCGTGGAAAACACCCAGGCCTACACTTATCGCCAGAACAAATGAAATTAAAATGCATGCAATTGATAGAGCTGCGCTGAGTTTCGGCCAGGGTTTTAAAACGAAGACGATTAATACGAAGGATAATACAGGTAGAAGCGGAATCAGCCACGCATTTTGTATGGCGAAATCAATCATTGTTTACTTTGCACCTACCTTTGTTAGTAGATAATCTACCATTTTAACCAATCAAAATCTTCAACGTTAACAGAAATCCGGTCACGGTATATAGCTACGATTAAGGCTAAACCAACTGCTACCTCTGCTGCGGCTACGGCAATAACAAAAATTGCAAAAACTTGGCCAGTAAAGTCGCCTGTAGTAATATACCTTGAAAAAGCAACGAGGTTGATATTAACAGCATTCAGCATTAATTCAAGACCCATCAGTATGGCAATGGCATTTCTTTTCGCCAAGGCGCCGAAAAGGCCTATACAGAAAAGCGTACCACTAAAAATCAAAAAATGTTGCAATCCGATCATGAGGTCTTTTTCACCTCTTTCGCTATTATTACTGCTCCTATCAAAGCAACCAGTAATAGAATTGCAGCTACTTCAAAAGGAATGACATATTTCTGCAACATTAGTTCAGCAATGGGGCCTACAGTCTCGGTGGGAGGCGCTGCATTACTTACAGCCCAGTTGGTTTTGAGAACCATAACTCCGTTGATAACAATCAATGCCAGAGCCACAATAGCTGCCAGTGGAGCATGCTTGGAGAATAAGTTGGACTGTTTCATATCTCCCCGTTGGGTAAGCATGATACCGAACACTACGAATATGGCAATAGCTCCTCCGTAAACAAGCACCTGTACAGCCGCCATAAAATCTGCCTGAAGCATCAGGTAGGTTGCGGCCACTCCGATAAAAGTAACGATCATGAACAGAGCGCTATGAAAAATGTTCCTGTTCATAACCATCATAAGAGCCGATCCTAATGTGATTATGGCTATAACCCAGAACATAATAGTCATCTACATCTCACCCCTAACTGGCCTGAGCCGACTCGTTTTCTTCACTGTCGGCTTTAGTAGGCTTTTCATCATCCGGGGACGGAACATAACTGTTGAAAAGGTCCAAGTTTACATCTTCCCGGAAAAATTTCGTATTTTCAAATTCTTTAGTCCACTGTAAAGCCTTGGTCGGACAGGTTTCAACACAAAAACCGCAGTATAAACATCTCTCAACCATCATCTTATATCCAGTCAGTTTTTTCTTTTTATCTTCACCTTTTTCAGAGGTAATTTCGATGACATGGTTGGGGCAAGCGTTGGCACACAGTCCACAGGCTATACATTTGGGAACATTTAATTTGAAAGAACCCTTGAAACGGTCCGGTAAATTGGGTCTTTCCTCGGGATACTGCTGAGTAATCTTCTTTTCAAAGAAGTGTTTCAAAGTAATGCTGAGACCTTTTATAAGTCCTTGTCCAAACACTCTATCACCACCTAACCAGTTATCATTCGATAAACGTAAATACCGATTCCCGTAACCAGAATGTTCGCCAGCGAAACCGGAATCAGGAACTTCCAACCAAAGTGCATTAAGTGGTCAATACGGATCCGCGGATATGTCCACTTAACCCACATAAACAGAAAGATCATGAAGTAGATCTTTAGCAAGAGCCAAATAAACGGTGGTATAAAGGTCAAGCCAAAGGGTGCATTCCAGCCACCCAGGAACATAATAGAGGCTATAATAGAGACAGCTACCAGGTTTCCGTACTCAGCAATCATCCAGATAGCATAACGAATTCCCGAGTACTCAGTGAAATAACCGGCAACCAGTTCCTGCTCGCCCTCTGCGAGGTCAAAGGGTCCCCTGTTTGTTTCCGCCACAGTGGATATAAAGTAAACCACAAAAGCAACTAATTGTGGAATAATAAACCAGATATTTTTTTGAGCAGCAACTATATCGCTCAATTTCAGGGAACCAACCATCATCACTACGCCTAGCAGCGAAAATACCATGGGGATTTCGTAACTGATCATCTGAGCTACGGTCCGCATACCACCAATCAAGGAGTATTTGTTATTGGAAGCGAAACCACCCATTAAAAACGAAATTGTTGAAGTAGAACCAATTGCAATAAAGTAGAATAACCCGATATTCATATCTTTCAAGATTACTCCGTCGCCCAAAGGAATAACAGCCCAAGCAAGAAGAGCAGTTATGAAAAGTGTGGTACTTGCAATCTTGAACACTCTTTTATCTGCGGCAGCGGGAATAATATCTTCCTTGCCCAAAACCTTCACGATGTCCACAGGGAACTGCAGGAATCCAGCAGGCCCCAGCCGGTTTGGACCTCTACGCTGTTGGAAAAAAGCGCTGAATTTTCTTTCCAGCCACACAAGAACAATCAGGTTCATTAATATAAAGAGGATTACAACCAGTGTCCAGATAGCGGTGGTTATTAAGTCTGTGGCAGTAGCAGAAAAACCCAGGCTGTTAGTCAACCAATTCCTTAGGGCGTCAGCAACATTAATAAAAAAAGATTTTTCCATGCTTCTTCTCCCCTATAAACCCTATTTTTTTGGTCTTTCTTTCAACTTTAACGGTCGATTTCACCCAGAACTATATCGAGTGATGCCAAGGCTACTACTGCATCCATCAGGTGAAGCCCTTTAGCCATTTCAGGGAATATACCAACATTAACGAAGCAAGGTGAATAAATCCTAGTACGATAAGGCTTCGTTGAACCGTCACTCACAATGTGGAAGCCAAGATGCCCCTTGGCATTTTCAATACGACTGTAAACTTCACCGACAGGCGGTTTGATAACTTTCGGAACCTTGGCCATAATCGGGCCATCCGGAAGGTCTTTTAATGCCTGTTCGATAATCTTCACGCTTTCTTTCATTTCCTCGATACGGATCAGCACGCGGTCATAGGTATCGCCGCCCTGCCGCACGGGAACGTTAAACTTAAACCGGTCATAAACACTGTAAGGTTCGTCTCTTCTCAAGTCGTAATCCACGCCCGATGCTCTAAGGTTAGGTCCGGTAAATCCATAATCAAGGGCCATTTCCTTGGAAACAGGCGCAACTCCTATGGTTCGGGCTTTAAATATTTCATTGCCAATTAAAATGCCTTCGTATTCTTCAATACAAGCAGGCAGCTTATCCAGCAACGCTCTGACTTTTTCCTCGAAACCATCAGGCAGGTCAGCTGCAACACCGCCGATTCTCATATAGTTATGCATAAGCCTTTGCCCCGAAACCATTTCCAATACATCAAGTATCTCATCTCTGTCACGGAACCCATAAAACCATGCGGTAGCGCCGGCCACGTCAAGAGCCATGGAAGCAAAATAAATGGCGTGGCTGGCCAAACGCTGCAGTTCTCCTACAATTACCCTGATATATTCCGCTCTTTCAGGGATCTCCTCAGTTATACCCAAAAGTTTTTCGACAGCCATGACATAGCCCCACTCATTAAGCATGCCTGCTACATAATCCAATCTGCCGTTATAAGGAATGAACTGAGTATAGGTGCGGGATTCCGCCAGTTTTTCCAGTCCGCGGTGCAGATACCCGATGTGGTTTACAGCCTTGGTAATATACTCTCCCTCAAGGTTTAATACACAACGGAATACACCGTGGGTACTGGGGTGGTGAGGTCCCAAATTCAGGGTTAGTTCTTGTGTTTTTAACATTATTTTACACCTCTACAATCCCGAAATTAAAATCCACAGTTCTTACTCCTATGCTTGCATTTTAAAGTCCTTCCGCAATGGGTGACCGACAAAATCGTCGGCCAATAAAATTCTCTTCAGGTTGGGATGACCTGTAAAAACTATGCCCATCAAGTCGTATACTTCCCTCTCCTGTACGTTGGCAGCATTCCAAACAGAAGTAATTGAAGGAACCTGAGGATTTGCTTTGTCCAGTTCAACCTTGACAGTTAGCTTATGCAGGTGAGTTAACGAATTCAGATGGTAAACTACGGTAAAGTTTTCGGGATAATCTACAGAACTGAGATTCATCAAAACTTTAAAATCATAATCAGGGTTGTCCCTCAGTTCCAACATCACTTCTACCAACTTATCAGGCTTTACTTTTATGGATTGATTTGTATTGTCTTCAAATATCTCGGCACAATCACCAAACTTTTTATTCAGCTCGCCCACAAGAGCTTGACGGTCGATAACCTTAGCCATTCGCCTTCAACCTCGCAATTTTCTTTGGATTGGCAACTTTTTCCCGCAATTGCATAATACCGTAGATGAGTGCTTCGGGCCTGGGTGGGCATCCAGGGACATAAACATCTACAGGTAAAAAGGTATCTCCTCCCAAAACAACGTTGTAAGAGTCAACGAATGGTCCGCCGCTTATTGCGCAGCTACCCATAGCCAAAACATACTTCGGTTCAGCCATTTGTTCATAAAGCCGCAGTACAACAGGCTGCATTTTCTTGGTTATGGTTCCGGCTATAATCATAAGGTCACATTGCCGAGGAGAGGGGCGAAACACTTCGGACCCAAACCGGGCAAGGTCGTACCTTGTATCTGCAGCAGCCATCATCTCGATAGCACAGCAGGCCAAACCAAATGTCAAAGGCCAGAGGGACCTCGACCTGCACCAGTTGAATGCCGCTTCAACGGTACTTAGAACAACATTGTTCCTGACCAATTCGTCAACTTGGTTTGGTTTAATTACATCCATTCTAACGCTCCTTCCTTCCAAGCATAGAAAAATCCAACTAACAATATGGCAATAAATATAAACATTTCAACTATTGCAAATAAACCTAAGCTTTGGAATTTAATCGCCCAGGGATACAGGAAAATAGTTTCCACGTCGAAAGCAATAAATATTAACGCGTACATGAAATAGCTAATCTTAAACTGTACCCAGGTTTCCCCTTGGGTATCCAAACCGCACTCATAAGTTAAAAGTTTTTGCGGTGTTGGATTTTTGGGGTGAAACAACCTAGAAAGCCATAAGAGCAAGGTCGGGAATATAATACCCCATAGCAAAATGACTCCTAATACCGCATAACCAGCGCCCATTTTCCCCCTCCTTTCATCTAAAGTTTTTTAAGCTGACGGATATAAAAAATATCCATTTAAACCCAGAGTTGACTAATTAATAGCCATAATTTAGAATTTTGCGAATCTTTAAGTTTTTATAAAAGGCGACTGTTTTGACCTGTCACCTTTATTGTCTTTTGGTATTCTTAAAATCAAGCACTTTATTTATGAATAAGGTTGTATTTGTCATCAGGTCCAGTTCTTTTAAGTCTTTAACAGGCTTTCCGTCGGCTGTGGTCAACAACTTAACCACAGGCCGGATGGGAAAACTTCTATGCACCTGCGTTACTACAGCTGTCTCACCTGTATTTAATAACACAGTGGACCCGACAGGATAAATAGAAATATTTTCTACAAACAGGCGGACCAAATCGGAATCAAAATGGTTTCCGCTGGAAGCAATTATGACTTCTATGGCCTCATAAGGATAAACAGCATTTTTATAAACCCTGTCCGCCGTTAAAGCGTCATAAACGTCAGCAATAGAAACTATCTTGCTGTATTCGTGAATTTCGGCGCCTTTAAACTTATATGGATACCCTGCCCCGTTAATCCTTTCATGGTGCTGCAGGCATATTCTGGCAGAGTTGCTACTTAAGTCAGGGTGGTTATTAAGCAATTCATAGCCGTATATAGGATGTTTCTTGATTTCCTCAAACTCTTCGTTAGTGAGATTTGCCGGCTTCAGTAGAATCCTATCGGGAACTTTAGTTTTTCCAATATCATGTAAAAGAGCGCCAATACCCAATTCTCTAAGTCTTAGCCTGCTATAATTGAGTGCGATGCCAATGGAAATTGCCAAAACACACACGTTTACAGAATGGGCAAAGGTGTAATCATCAAGTATCCTGATATCAGAAAGCTTGCCGATTATATTTGCATTTTCAAGTAACTCATTGATAATTTCATCAACAACCTTTTTGGGCCTTGCCAAATTAATAACATTTCCCATTTTGACATCACGGAAAATGTTCTGCACAACCCGTTCGGCCCTCACCCTGGTTTCCCAATTTATTACATCCGGCACTTCATTAACCGGCGCCAACGACTCCGAACTGTCCGATAGGTTGTCTTCAATATAAATAATGGGAACGCCATATCTGGCCAGCATACCGATATTTTTTTCGGATAAGATAGCGCCTTTTTTTAAAAGCAAATGACCTGTCCTGCTCCGCACGTCTCTGCCCACAACCATATTAGGTTTGGCGTCAAATAGAGCAATCCGTTTCATGGCAGATCCTCCGGAAGCAGTGTAAAAGTAGACAAAAACTTACACGGTAATATATATTCTATATTCATTTCAAAAATCCCTTCTTAAAAAAAGAAAATTGCCAAAATTACTGATTCATTATACACATATTTGTATATTTATGTAGGATTTTGCCGGACCTGCCCAAAGGTTTTTCTGTGCACAGGACATGGCCCGTATTTTTTAAGAGCCTCCAGGTGAAAAGCGGTAGCATAACCTTTATGCTGGGCAAAGCCGTAATGCGGGTATAAAGCGTCCAGTTCCGTCATAATCCTATCCCTTGTTTCTTTAGCTAATATCGAAGCTGCGGCAATGGAACAACTCAAAGCGTCCCCGTGTACAATGGCTTTTTGTGGTATGGACACCCCCGGTATAGTTACTGCATCAACCAATAAATATTCCGGTTTCAAGGAAATTTTAGCCACCGCAATACGCATCGCCTTTAAAGCGGCCTGGTAAATGTTCATCTCGTCGATTTCCGTTTCACTGACTATACCAATGCCATAAGCAACGGCTCTTTCTTTGATTACTTCCTCCAATTCGCTTCTTTTCTCCGGTGACAGTTTTTTTGAATCATTCAGACCCTCAATTAGATCCCCCTGCTTTAGGATTACCGCAGCCGCTACAACTGGACCGGCCAAAGGCCCGCGCCCGGCTTCATCAATACCGGCAACCAATGTATACCCAGCAGCCCAAAGCTCCCTTTCATACTTAAGCAAAGCGTTAAGCCGCTCTTTTTCTTTTTCCATAGCTTCCAGACGTTTTTTACAGGTTAAATACAGATTTCTAACGCCAGTCCTGGAATCCTGCGCCATCAGTTCCAAAAAACCGGGCTGTATTTTCCGTATTTCTTTTACTTTTTCTTTTATCAGAGCCAGGCTCATTTTTGAAATATCCAAGAAACTCTCTCCCCAAAACTGTTGACATTTTTTAGTTTCTATATAAATATTTATTCTTTAACATTCGGGTAAACCCTGCAGAAAAAATAAGTTTTCTCTTTAGATAACAAATAATTGGCCAAAAAAAAAAAAAACGCAGCTATGTATATGCCGCGTTCCGTTAACTACCAGGCAAATCAAGGGTAAATCGTCCCAGTTTTCCCGCCCGGAATTCTGCCAGAATAACACGGGCAGCTTTTTCCATATCTACCTGTCCACCCGGTATCAGAAGTCCCCGGCGGGCACCTATATCGGCGAGAATTTCTACCGGTTTTTCACTTAAACTGTCTAGCTTATAGCGGGCTTTCAATTTTTCCGGATGCATGTCCTTTAAGTATTTGAGCAGTTTTAATACAACCTGCTCCACGTTTATTACTTCTTCTTTTATCGCACCCGTCACAGCCAGTTTAAACCCAACTTCCGGGTCGTCAAATTTCGGCCAGAGGATTCCTGGTGTATCCAACAATTCCATATCTCTGCCTACCCGGATCCACTGTTTTCCCCGTGTTACGCCAGGCCGGTCCCCTGTCCTGGTAGCTCCTTTCCCGGCAAGTTTGTTGATTAAGGACGACTTCCCAACATTCGGTATACCTAAAATCATTGCTCTTATAGGCCTTGGTTTGCGTCCTTTCGCGGCCAGCTTTTGCATAACGGGTTCGCCGGCTTTCTTTGTCAATGCTACAAGCTTCTCTACCCCCTGCCCGGTCGTAGAATTTATGGCCACAGCATTACATCCGTCTCTGGCAAAAACCTGGGTCCACCGTTCTGTAAGATTCTGGTCGGCCAGGTCAGCTTTATTGAGAGCTACAACCCGGGGTTTGCCCTGAATTATTTCCTGTAGGTCAGGGTTCCTACTGCTGGAAGGAATTCTGGCATCAACCAGTTCAATCACAATATCAACAACCTTTAGGTTTTCCCGGACCATTTTCTTGGCTTTCACCATATGACCGGGAAACCACTGAATCACCGTATCTAGTTCCATGGAATCACCTTAAGAGAATAAGCTTGATTCATTTTATCATTCCGGCACGGGCCAGGGGCCAATATATCAGCATAGCCTTCCCTACTATGTTTTCCCGCGGCAAAGTACCCCATACCCGACTATCTTCACTGTTATTCCTATTATCGCCCATCATAAAATAACTTCCTTCCGGTACTTTAACCGGTCCATAACTGCCGTAGCGCAGGCCTTTGGGCAGGTACGGCTGATCAACTTTTTTTCCGTTTATATAGAGAACACTGTCCCTTATTTCCACTGTTTCGCCGGGTAGGCCTATAACCCTCTTAATAAAATCCCTTTTTGGGTTCCTGGGATATTTAAAAACTATTATATCACCCCTGGCCGGTTCCTTAAAACGGTATAGAAATTTATTAACTATTATACGGTCGCCGGGCTGTAATGTCGGTTCCATCGAACCGGAAGGTATATAAAAGGGCTGAAACAGAAATACCCTGATCACGAAAGCCAGGATAACAGCTATCGCCACTGATTCCAGAATTTCGCCAAAGAAACTACCCTTTTTTTTCTGATCATGTTCCAAGGCGCCTTCCGCAAAACCGGTCTGTGCTAATGTGCCTTTGGCCGCTTCAATCTTTTCCGGTTCCACACCAATTTGTCCAATATCTTCTTTAAAACCGTTTTCCCGTTCCATGGTTACCTCCTTATAAAAGGCCGCACTATGACCTTAACCCATCATAAGCCTTTCTACAGAACTATGTTGGCGGAATAAATATATTAGCCGATTGTAGTTTTTCTAAAAAAAACAGATTTTAAAAGGGACTGCGTAACAGTCCCTTTCGCTACTACCGCTTTTCTTTAATCCTGGCAGCTTTCCCTCTAACTTGTCTAAGGTAGAATAGTTTAGCGCGACGTACTTTACCACGTCTGACTACCTCTATCTTTTCTATTCTCGGTGAATGAAGAGGAAATGTCCTTTCCACACCAACACCATATGAAACCCTTCTAACGGTAAAGGTTTCTCTCAAACCGCCACCACGCCGCTTAATAACAGTACCTTCAAAAACCTGAATCCTCTCTCGGTTACCTTCAACTACCTTGACGTATACCTTTACAGTATCACCAGGCCTAAAATCAGGAATATTGTCCTTCATTTGCTCCTGCTCAATAGTTTTTAATACGTCCATTCTATGTACCCCCTTCCCACATAGATGTTCGTGACCGTCTTTTACGGCAGAGGACCATCCGTCATACAAAGAAGCGCATTTTAAAACTGCGTTATGAGAAACTAACAAGAGATATTATAGCATAGCCATATGGAAAACACAAGGTTTAATATTAGTTATTCCCACCATGGTGTTCCTTTAAGCCTGTCCAGAATAATTGCTACTGCGCTGCGCACACTCAAATGGTTATATGGACCGGCGCCATATATAGGTTCAAGGATATAATCAGATTTCAGCATAGTTTCTTTTTCTATCCCCCAGCCCGTACCAAATAATAGCAGATAAGGATCACCCGTATCCAACAATTTCCTCATTTCCTTGTAAGAAATAGTATTGGGGTATATCCGGGCATCGGTAGTTATTAATTTGGGAACCTGCCCTTCAACTTTTTCAATTTCCTGCATGGCAGAGTCCAAAGTATCTATGAGTTTTACCCTTTGAAAGGCCTCTTTGCGGTCTGGGTTGTAACTCGCCCCGTACCCTTCCTGCCAGTAATTAAGGATGTCGCCAATCAAACGCCGCTGGGTTTCAAGAGGATGAATGACATAATACCTGGCTATATCATAAGTACAGGCTGTTCGGGCAATATCATGAATATCCAAATTGGTAATTGAGGTGGTAATAACGTTCATATTTTTGTTGTATACCGGATAATGAAGTAAACCGATATATAATTTTGGCGCACTACTCACTGTGGTCATCCCCTGTATTGGTAATCTTTTTAACCCGTTTATTATCTTCTGCCCCTATCTCTTCAGCCAAAAGCTTGCGCTGCTCGGGCGTTAAACGGTCTTCGGAAAGCAGATCCGGTCGCATCTGCAGAGTCTTTAGCAAAGACTGCTTTAGCCTCCAGGCTCTGATTTTTTCATGGTTCCCGCTCAATAAAATGTCAGGTACAGACATGCCCCTAAATTCACGGGGTCGCGTATAGTGCGGATACTCCAGTAGGTTATTGGAAAAGGATTCTTCCTTTGCTGATTCCTCGTCACCGAGAACACCGGGAATTAATCGCGCCACGGAATCAACTACCACCATGGCCGCCAACTCCCCGCCGGTAAGTATGTAATCACCGATAGATAATTCCATATCAATAAGTGATTTAATTCGTTCATCGACACCTTCGTAATGGCCGCAAATCAAAACAATATGGCCGTATTGCGAAAGCTTTCTGGCTATTTCCTGCTTGTACACTATCCCTTGGGGAGACAAGAGAATGACTTGGCTTCTCCCTTTTTCCGGCCTAAGGGATTCTACAGCTTTAAATATCGGTTCAGGTTTCATAACCATTCCGGCGCCACCGCCGAAGGGATAATCATCTACAATCCGGTGCTTGTCCTCAGCAAAATCCCTAATATTAGTAGTATGTATTTCAATTAATCCTTTCTCTACCGCCCGCTTTATAATGCTTGCTCCAAAAGGTCCCACAAACATTTCCGGAAAAAGGGTCAGTATATCAAACCTCATAGCAACCACCGAACTCGTGCATCTATTCTAACAGCCCTTCCATTGGGCAAATTATCATCTCTTTTTTTTCCGTATCTATACTTTTTACTATCTGCTTTAAAGCAGGTATTAAATAATGTTTACCGCTTTTACTGTCTCTGACTTCATAAACATCGTTAGCCCCCGTTTGAATTACATCAGTGACTTCGCCCAGATATCTACCTTCATTGGTGAATACATTTAAGCCGATAATATCAAAAATATAATAACTGCCTTCCGGTAATGAACGCAGTTCATCCTTGGTAATGCAAATTTCCCCGTTTTTTAGCAGTTCCGCTGCATTCATGTCTTTTATTTCCTCAAAACTTAGGACAACAAAATTTTTATGGTATCTTACCTGTTTGATGGTTAACTCCCTTGTTGACTCTCCTGAAGTAAAATATACCTTCTCTAGTTCTTCCATCCTCCTGGGATCATCGGTTAAAGGAAATACCTTCACTTCCCCCTTGTGCCCATGAGTATTTATAATCTTGCCGATAGCAATCAACTTTTTAGTTGCCTGTTCCATTACCGATAGTTCTCCTCCGTATTTCTATTATACGGTCATCACATACAACAACCTCTACGTTAAATATATCCTGCCAGTTATCGCCCACTTTTATTTCGGCAAGGGTATCCAATGTACCCTGGATAATCTCTGAACCAATAGCAAGTTTACCAATCTGCTTAATTTGTTCCGTCAGTTGTTCCCTGGCCTTGGTCCTTTTTTCCCTTTCGTCCTGAAAATGTTTTTTCGCAGCAGGAATGCCTGCAGGATTTTGTTTTTCTAATTCGGCCACCGTGCGTTTCAGTTGAAAATCGATATTCTGCAACTCCAAATCAATTTTTCTGATCGCATCCTGGATTTGCGCTGCCATAGTATTTTTGAATTTTTCCGTAACCTTCGCCTTTACTGTAACCTGACGCAAAATAGTCAAACTATCCAAAACAAGACCCCACCCAACACATAAGATAACAAAGAACAAAAGTTTCTATTGAAACCTCAAGGAAACTTTTGTTGATATCCGGAAATCATGCTTTGAGGTTATCCACAATTTTACCTCAAAGCATAATTTCCTAAATATTAAAAAATAGGAGTAAGGGGCTGAAACCAGCCCCTCCTTTGGGTTATATAATTTCAACCATAACCTTTTTGCCTTCTTTAGCAGCAGCAGCTTTGATAACTGTTCTGATAGCCTTAGCAATTCTACCTTGTTTGCCAATAACCTTACCCATATCTTCAGGGGCGACTTTCAATTCCAAAACGAGAGATTTATCTCCCTCAACTACATTAATTTGCACCTGATCCGGGTTATCCACAAGGGACCGTGCTAAGTAATCAAGTAATTCCTTCATGGTTGCACCCCCCGAAAAACCAAAGACAATTATTTATTAATTATTCCTACTTTGGTAAAAAGTGACCTGACAGTATCAGAAGGTTGTGCACCCTTGTTCAGCCATTCAACAGCCTTTTCTTTATTAACCTCTATAACAGCAGGGTCCTTCAAGGGATTGTAATAACCAATTTCCTCGATAAAGGCGCCGTCTCTCGGGGCCCTCTTATCGGCCACCACTATCCTGTAAAAAGGATTTTTCTTGGCGCCCATTCTGCGCAAGCGGATTCTGGTTGCCATGTTTTCACCTCCTTATATAATCTTACAATTTTTTCACATTATATACTTTATTTGAAAAATGGAAGCTTAAAGCCCCCACCTTTACGCTTCTTCAACATTTTTTCCATACCCATCATTTGTTTCATCATTTTCTTAGTTTGGTCAAACTGCTTAAGAAGTTTGTTTACATCGCTGACTTTGGTGCCGCTCCCCTTCGCAATCCTCTTTTTCCGGCTATCTTTGATGATGGAGGGGTTACGCCTTTCTTCCGGGGTCATTGATTGAATGATGGCTTCGATATGCAGCATTTCTTTTTCATCAACCTGCACATCTTTTAATTGTTTCAGATTTCCCATCCCCGGCAGCATACCCAAAATCTGGTCTAATGGTCCCATTTTACGTACCTGGCGCATCTGCTCCAAAAAATCCTCCAAGTTGTAATCCTGGGACTTAATTTTTTGCTGCAATTCACGAGCTTTATTGGCATCAAGGGTTGACTGGGCCTTTTCAATCAAGCTTAAAACGTCTCCCATACCCAAAATACGGGAAGCCATCCGATCAGGGAAAAAGGGCTCAAGGGCATCAAGTTTTTCGCCCATTCCGACAAATTTTATAGGTTTGCCCGTGACTGCTTTTACTGATAAAGCAGCACCGCCACGGGTATCACCATCGAGCTTGGTAATAATGACTCCGTCAATACCAAGCTGTTCATCAAAGGTCTTGGCCACATTTACAGCATCCTGGCCGGTGGTGGCATCCATGACAAACAATATTTCGTGCGGTTTGACGCTTTCCTTGATGTTTTTCAGTTCCTCCATCAACTCTTCGTTGATATGCAGCCGTCCGGCAGTGTCGATAAGCACCATGTCATTCCCATAAGATTTGGCATGTTCAACGGCAGCTTTGGCAATATCAACAGGGTTGGTTTTATCTCCCAGACTAAAAACAGGAATATTCAATTGTTCGCCCAATACTTTCAACTGCTTGATTGCAGCAGGCCGGTATACATCCGCTGCCACAAGCAAAGGGCGCCTTCCCTGTTTCCGCAATTGATTCCCCAATTTCCCTACGGTTGTCGTTTTCCCGGCTCCTTGCAGGCCCACCAACATAACCACCGTGGGCGGCTTGGAAGAAATCGTAATTTTACTTTGGGTACCTCCCATCAATTCAGTTAATTCATCATTGACAATTTTAATAACCTGCTGACCAGGGGTTAGGCTTCCTAAAACCTCAGCCCCGATAGCCCGTTCCTTGACTTTTTTTACAAAATCTTTTACAACCTTATAGTTGACATCGGCCTCCAGGAGGGCTACCCTGACCTCCCGCATGGCTTCGTCAACATCTTTTTCATCCAGTTTTCCCTTACCTTTAAGTTTTTTGAAGGTATTTTGCAGCCGTTCAGCCAAGCTTTCGAATATCATATTTAGACCTCCCTATAAATTCGGGTCTTTACTCTGTTGGATATTTATGTTTATTTTCATCAATTAGTCGATTCATATACTAGCGGGTTTCCATTTCGACAACTTCAGCCAATAATTTTAAAGCCCGGTCCAATTCATCGTTTTTATGGTTTCTTTTTAATTCCGCGATAATTTTTGCTACCTGGTTAAGTTTTTCCCGTTCTTTATTAAACTTTTTCACTAACCCCAATTTGTTTTCGTATTCCTCAAGGATTTTTTCGCCCCGCTTTATTATGTCGTAAACCGCCTGCCGACTTACGGAATGTTCTTCCGCTATTTCACCAAGCGACAAATCATTATTATAGTACATTTCCATGTATGCAAATTGTTTATCCGTCAACAGTGGGCCATAAAAATCCAGGAGCAGTGAAATCCAACCGAGTTTGTCCAACCTCTTTCACCCTCTTATGTGTCAAGGGATTTTCCTTTACACATACTTGATTTTATAACAGGCTATATTAATTGTCAAGTAATCTTTAATTTTTTTTATCTACCCGCCGGACCGGCAATCCGGGCCATAATGTTAACATAAATTTAACAATGAATTAACAGGAAATCAACAATTCTAGAAGAACAATAATTATTCGTGTAATTTTAACAATCTTTTCAGACTATTGTCTAAAATTTAAGTTTACGGGGGAAGGAATATGTTTAAAATGTTCAGGTCCGAGGATGATAAGTTTTTTAGACTTTTCGAAGAATCCGCAGACATCTTACATGAAGGCGCTCTGCTTTTAAAGGATATGATGTCCAGGCATGAAGCTATGGAAGAACGGCTCGACGAACTCGTAGCCGTTGAGCAAAAGGGTGATAAAGTGACCGAACAAATTATAGACAAGCTGAACCAAACTTTTATAACCCCTTTCGACCGGGAAGACATCTATAGTTTGGCCAGGGAACTGGACGAAATATTAGATTCCATCTGCAGTACCGTGGAAAAAATGGTTATTTATGAAACCGGAATTCCTATCCAGAAATTTAGAGAAATGGTCGACATTTTCGTTGATGCTACCGATAAAGTTAAACAATCAGTTTACTACCTGAAAAACACCAAAAATAATACCGTCCAAATAATGGACCTGTGCTATGAGATTAAAAAACTGGAAACGGCAGGAGACAAAATATACAGGTTCGGAGTAGCCGATTTGTTTAAAAAGGCCGATGATGCTATTTTGGTTATCAAGTGGAAAGAAGTTTTCGAACAACTGGAAACAGCCCTTGACCGATGTGAAAAGGTGGCCAAACTGATACGCGGGGTAGTGGTGAAATATGCTTGATCTTTTAATCATCCTCGTAATTATTCTTGCCCTGGTTTTTGATTTTATTAACGGTTTTCACGATACAGCTAATGCCATAGCCACTTCCGTATCTACTAGAGTACTGACGCCCGCCAAAGCAATTATAATGGCTGCAGTCCTTAATTTTGTGGGAGCGCTTGCGAGTACGGAAGTGGCTCATACCATCGGCAACGGAATTGTGGACCCAAAGCTTATTAATAATGAAATCCTCATAGCCGGTCTAGCCGGCTCCATTATATGGAACCTCTTCACCTGGTATTACGGGCTACCCAGCAGTTCTTCCCACGCTCTAATCGGCGGCCTGGCAGGAGCGGCAGTGGCAAGTCGGGGGTTTGCCGTTCTTAATGTCAGAGGCTTAATAGAAAAGATCTTTATCCCCCTTATAACCTCTCCAATCATAGGTTTTCTTATTGCCTATTTGGTCATGAAATTTATTTTTATTCTTGTCGGCAACTGGTCCCATAGAAACGTTAACAAATACTTTTCCAAACTACAGATCTTATCCGCCGCATTTATGGCCTTTAGTCATGGTTCCAATGATGCCCAGAAATCAATGGGCATTATTACGGCGGCATTATTATCCGCCGGTCTCATCCCCGAGTTTAAAGTGCCGACTTTAGTCGTTGTTGCTTGCGCTACGGCAATGGCGTTAGGTACGTCTCTGGGCGGCTGGCGTATAATTAAAACCATGGGTTCCCGAATCATTCGCCTTGAACCTGTACACGGTTTTGCCGCTGAGTCATCGGCAGCGCTGGTAATCATAGCTGCTTCTTTATTAGGAAAGCCTGTCAGCACTACCCACGTTATATCGGCATCCATCATGGGTGTAGGCTCTACCCAACGACTGTCGGCGGTAAGATGGTTCGTGGCGAAAAATATTGTTAATGCCTGGATCCTTACGGCTCCACTCTCTGCCATCGTAGCAGCAATAGCATTTTTTATAATTAACTTTTTCCGGTAAAGCTCAAGACGCGCACCATAAAAAAGAGGCTTTTTCAGCCTCTTTTTTATGTACTCAGATTCACAATCCCAGTCAATTAAAAAGAACCAAATTTTTTCAGGTTTCTTTTGCGAAGGTAATCAATTTCTCTATCAATATCATCGTCTAAGTCCATAATTCTAACCAGCAGTTTTGCGCTTTCGGGACCTTTCTTGCTTTTCCATTCGTCAATTAAGTGGTTCCTCTCTAAGCGCAAGGATGCTAACCTACGCCCCGCCATTCACCTTCACCTCCTTACTCAAATGTGAAAATCTTCACTAACTTGTTTTATATATTATTTTATTCGACAGGTTTAAACAAATTCCTTCTTTTTTAAAAACTTTTTTATTTTTTTTGAAAAATCTTAATACATTGAAAAACAACGACAGTTGCAATTTTATCATAACTCGTTTTAAATTTCAACTAAAAATTCCTTCACTTCTTGACGGTTAATCTTTTTTCATTCTATCCGATCAATCTTTCCGCACAGCGTTGAGCCTGCCGAAGAACTTCCTTTTCGTCACAACACGTCATTTCCCGTCCTCTCATAACGATACTCCCGTTAATTATTACGGTATCAACATCAGAGGACTGGGCAGCATAAACAATATGGGCAAAATAGTCGTGTTTCGGGTATAAATGAGCTTTCTCCGTATTAATTAAAATCATATCCGCCTTATAACCCGGTGCAATTTTGCCCACTTGGTCCCCAAGGCCAACTACCTGAGCTGAACCGGTTGTGGCCATTTCCAGGGCTTTATATGAAGGTATCGTAGTGGGGTCCATTTTATTAACTTTGTGCAGCAAAGCAGCAGATCTCATTTCTTCCAGCATATCCAGGTTATTGTTACTGGCCGCTCCGTCGGTTCCCAATCCCACGGCAACCCCGGCAGCAAGCATTTCGGGAACAGGAGCAATGCCCGAGGCCAATTTCATATTGCTTTCCGGGTTATGAGCGACACCGACCTTTTTAGCTTGAAGAATTTTTATATCTTCCGGGCTGACGTGCACACAGTGGGCAGCAAGTACCGGATACTCAAACAGTCCCAAGTCGTTTAAATGCGCTACCGGTGATTTCCCGTACATTTTCCTGATGTCATTGTTTTCCTGCAATGTTTCAGATAGATGAATATGTATACCGACCTTATATTTTTCCGCCAGGGCCATCACCTTTTCCAGGTAATCGGGCGGGCATGTATATGGTGCGTGAGGCCCAAGCATCACAGTTATTCTACCATCGGCGCCCTCCTGCCACTTTTCTATCAGCGCTTCGCTCTCTACAAGCGCCTGGAGACCGGTAGGAGCAACACCTATCATTCCTCTTGACAGGCAGGCTCTTATCCCCGTTTCTTCTACCGCCCTGGCCACATCTTCCATAAAGAAATACATATCGGCAAAAGTTGTGGTACCTGACTTAATCATCTCTAAAATACAGAGTTTTGTTCCCCAGTATACATCTTCTGCCGTTAGTTTTTCTTCCAAAGGCCAGATACGCTCTTGCAGCCACTGCATCAAGGGCAGATCGTCGGCATAACTCCGGAGCAAAGTCATAGCCGCATGAGTATGCGCATTGATAAAACCAGGTAGCAAAAGCATACCGGCTCCGTCAATTTCCTCGGCTGCAGCCCATCCTGCTTCCAGCCCTTCAGCCGCCCCGACATACTTTATCGTGTGCCCTTCAATAACTACTACAGCATCCCTGAGCACAAGGCCTTCTTCGGTCATTGGCAATACATCAACGTTTTTGATGATTTTTTTCATCGGAATCCCTCCATAATCCTGGCTTATCCAGTCACTTTAACGTGCACGCAAAGTGCGTGTGTAATATAGAATTTTGCACGCATGTTCCAGCGAAGTTGTCCACTGGTAAGCTTCCTCCAGCGTTTTCCCTCCTGCAAAAGTGCCATGCCCTTTCACCACCACAATTTTGTTTTCCCGAAGCAAAAGCGGAAGCTTTTCGGCAACCTCAGCCGAACCTATTGTTTCCCGGACGGTTAGCACCGGCACTTTCTTTAAGTAGTATTTACCTTCAGCATCAATGGGTTCAATTTCATCTTCCACCAAGGACAAAGCCGTGGCAAAAATGGGGTGGGCATGGACTAACGCCTGGGCCGAAGTATGCAGGTACACTGCCCTGTGCACCCCGATTTCCCGGGATACAAGGTTATGCTCGGGACCATCTTTCAGCAGGTCGGTTTCAATAAGGTCCTTCTCTGTCAGGTGGCCCAGCATGGAACCCCGCCTGGTAATAATTATCTTTTTTCCCGCTCTAACACTAAGGTTGCCGCTATGCGAATTATTTAAACCGGCGGCAAAAAGGCCGCCGCCTACCAATTGAAATTCCTTCAGCAGCACCGTTCACCCTCCCAAACAGCATTATTCACCGTGTTTCCACCCATACAGGTATTTTTCCTGTTCGGGAGTCAATTTATCAATACTGGTATCCATAGAATTCAGTTTAATCTCTGCTACTTTTTTGTCTATTTCCTCAGGTACCCTGTAAACCTTTTTCTCCAGTTTTTTACCTTCTTCCAGAATATATTTCGCGGAAAGGGCCTGTAGGGCAAAAGACATATCCATGATTTCCGCCGGGTGCCCGTCACCGGCAGCCAGGTTAACAAGCCTGCCTTCAGCCAACAGGTATATTTTTCTGCCATCAGGCATTTCGAACTCCTCAATATTTTGCCGGACCACCCGCTTCCCTTTGGCGCCTTCCAACAATTCGGGCTTGTTTATTTCCACATCAAAATGCCCGGCATTAGCCAGCAAAGCGCCGTTTTTCATGACTTTATAATGCCTGCCCCTGATTACATCTTTGCACCCGGTAACGGTAATGAAAACATCTCCGTATTTAGCGGCCTCATCCATGGGCAAAACGGTAAATCCGTCCATATGGGCTTCAATGGCCTTGATCGGATCAATTTCCGTAACAATTACTTTAGCGCCAAGGCCTTTGGCCTTCATAGCGATACCTTTGCCGCACCAACCATAACCGGCTACAACTACGGTCTTGCCTGCCACAATCAGGTTAGTTGTGCGCATAATACCTGTCCAAACCGACTCGCCCGTTCCGTAACGGTTATCAAACAGGTACTTACAGTAAGCATCGTTGACTGCGATCATGGGGAATTTCAGCAGCCCTTCCTTCTCCATGGCCCGCAGGCGGAGTACCCCCGTTGTCGTCTCTTCGCAGCCACCGATAATCTTGGGCAGTAAATGCGTCTTCTCACTGTGCAGCATGTTCACCAAATCGCCGCCATCGTCAATGACGATATCGGGTTCTGTATCAAGAACTTTGCCCAGGTGGTCGAAATATTCCTCTGTCGTCGCATTGTACCAGGCAAAAACCTTCAGCCCGTCTTCTACCAGAGCTGCCGCCACATCATCCTGAGTAGATAACGGGTTGCTGCCGGTGATGACTACGTCAGCGCCGCCGGCTTTCAGTACCTTCCCTAAGTAAGCGGTTTTAGCCTCCAGATGGATACTGACAGCAATTCTTTTTCCGGCAAAAGGTTTCGTTTTTTCAAATTCCTTCCGAATTTCGTTCAGTACAGGCATATGTTCTTTTACCCAGTCTATTTTCAGGTGACCGCTGGGCGCCAGTTTAATGTCCCTAACCAAATAATCCATTTTCATCTATTCCTCCTCGCCGGTAAACAGTTTTTTTAGACCTTCCACAAAGGGCGGCCTGATAATGCCCTTATCAGTGATAATACCCGTTATTAATTCATGCGGTGTCACGTCGAAGGCCGGATTAAAAACCTTCACTCCCTGGGGGGCGACGCCTTGCCCATAAAGAGAGATAACCTCCTCATGCCCTCTTTCCTCTATCGGTATCAGGTCACCGTTGACTAACGTCAGGTCAACGGTCGAACCGGGAGCAGCCACATAAAAAGGTACACGATTGGCCTTTGCCAGTACTGCTACGGTATAGGTACCAATCTTGTTAGCTACATCGCCGTTGGCAGCAATTCGGTCCGCTCCCACCACAACCAGATCAATCATACCCTTACGCATGAGGTAGCCCGCCATGTTATCGGTGATCAGTGTCACAGGTATATTATCCTGCATTAATTCCCATGCCGTAAGCCGGGCACCCTGCAACAAAGGCCTGGTTTCATCGGCATAGACATGAATATCTTTTCCTGCTGCATGGGCCGCCCGAATAACTCCCAAAGCCGTCCCATAACCAGCTGTAGCCAGCGCCCCTGCATTGCAATGTGTCAAAATATTTGCTTTTGCCGGGACAACTTCATTTCCGTAATGGCCTATTCTTTTGTTCATCTCTATATCTTCCCGGTAAATGGCCAGCGCTTCCTGAACAATACCTTCCTTCAGGTCTGCCCCGCTTTGAACAAGCTCCCTGGTTTTCGCCAGCATCCGCTCAATAGCCCAAAATAGATTGACCGCCGTGGGCCTGGTTGCCGCCAAATGCCGCCCTACTTCCTCCATGCGGGCCAGAAATTTCTGCCTATCGGCGTCATCTTCCTTTAAAGCCGCCAGAGCCATGCCAAAAGCGGCGCTGGCCCCGATAGCCGGCGCTCCTCTAACCTGCATGGTCTTAATGGCACGGGCCACATCCTCCGCAGTAAAACACTTGACATAAACAACTTCGTGGGGGAGCTTGGTCTGGTCCAGTAATTCCAGCCTATCTTCGTACCAGCACATTGTTTCCATAGCATACACCTCTGCTAACTGTTAACTGACTACGGGTCCTGCTCCACTTTATTTGCCCAAAGTGCCCAATTCGCCTAGGGCGTTTTGGCAAAGACAGTTCCTTTTGTGCGGCACCCTTTTTACAAAAGCCAATATCAACTTCCTAAACCTCTCGGAACTTTCCCGCATGGCTACCAATACTTCAGCATGGGTCAGGGGCTCCCTGGCAATACCGGCGGCATAATTTGTGACCACCGCCACCGTGGCATAACAAATTTCGGCTTCCCTGGCCAGTACCACTTCGGGTACACCCGTCATACCCACCAGGTCTCCTCCTAACTGCCTGTACATCCGGATTTCGGCGGGCGTTTCAAACCTGGGTCCTTCAGTACATACATAGGTGCCGCCCTGGATGACAGGAATATCCTCACTGCAGGCAGCTTCATAGATAGTATTACGCAGCTCCGCGCAATAAGGTTCCGTCATATCTATATGAACCACGCCTTTCTGGCCGTCTTCGTAAAAAGTTTGGGGCCGGCTTTTCGTGAAATCCATAAACTGGTCGCAAAGGACGAAACTGCCCGGTCCCATCTCCGGGTTTAAAGAACCCACGGCGGCAGTGGCCAGAATCCTTTCTACCCCAAGGTTCTTCAAAGCCATAATGTTGCCCCGGTAATTAACCCGATGGGGGGGCAGGGCATGTCCTTTGCCATGCCGGTTCATAAACACTATATCCTCCCCGCAGCACTGGCCGGTAATCACATCTATCTCACCGTATTCCGTAACCACTTTATGTTCCTTTAAACCGTTCAACATACTTGGGTCATAAATACCTGTTCCACCTATTATCGCAAGCCTGGGCATAAAAACCTCCTACCGCCTATTTTTCGAATAATGCCTCAACAAATTCACCAGGTTTAAAAGGCCTGAGGTCTTCTATCTGTTCACCGACGCCTATCAGTTTAACTGGGACATCCAATTCCTTTTTAATACCTATGATAACGCCGCCTTTGGCGGTGCCGTCGAGTTTAGTCAATACTATGCCGGTAACCCCTACGGCTTCGCCGAATAGTTTTGCCTGGCTGATGGCATTCTGTCCGGTGGTAGCATCCAAAACCAGCAGCACTTCATGGGGAGCGTCGGGCATTTCACGGTTAATAACACGGTATACCTTTTTCAATTCTTCCATCAGGTTTGACTTCGTATGCAACCTGCCCGCTGTATCAATAATCAATACATCTATATTCCTAGCCCGGGCAGCCTGAATAGCATCAAAAACTACCGCTGCCGGGTCAGCATTTTCTTTATGCTTAATTATATCGCAGCCGACCCTGTTGCTCCATATTTCTAATTGGTCAATAGCGGCAGCCCTGAAAGTATCACCGGCCGCCAGCAATACTTTCCTGCCGCCGACCTTGATCTGGTACGCCAGTTTGCCGATAGTGGTTGTTTTGCCGACACCGTTTACCCCCACTACCATAATAACATTGGGCTTACCTTTTTCCAATTCCAAGCGGCTTTCGTCATCCATAAGTACTTCAGTTATGATTTCCTGCAAGATATTTTTTAGTTCGGCAGCGTCTTCCACCTTGCGCTCCTTGACCCTTCTGCGCAGCTCTTCAACCAGTTCCAGGGCGGTATTAATTCCCACATCGCTCTGGATGAGCGCTTCTTCCAACTCTTCATACAGTTCTTCGTCGATTTTTTTCCGGGCGGTAACCAGAGATTCGATTTTTTCTACAAAACCCTCGCGGGTTTTAGTCAGCTTTTCTTTTAGTTTTGAAAAAAAACCCACTGCTATGAAAACCTCCCAAAAACCAAATTTAGGTTAAGGTAATTACCTTAACCTAAATATTTTAACATATCTAGCCCCTTATCTCAATTGGTTTGCACAAATTGGTATATTCCTGGGCCACACCGAATTTACGATTCCGGATGTCCGCCTCTTCCTGCGGAGTCCGCGCCGCAAAGAAACACTGGCCCAACTCTTCATCTTCATCTGCCAGTTCAAAAACTCGGTTGGTCACTTCAATAACCGTGGCCCCCAGAATTTTTCCGTCATTATCGTGACCAACAGCGATTATGGGCCTACCCCAGAAGCCCGGACCGGCATTTGCATCCCCTATATGCATGACACCGGTTCCACCGGGATGGGTATGCACGATTACTGCATTTTCCGGCACTTCGTGGGCATAAATCTGCCGTAAAGACTTACCGGTTATATCCACACAACTGGAAGCCAAAATGCGAGACGGAACATACCCTATACCTCCTACAACGATATCTCCTTTCGGTTCCACATGCCCCTTTTCGTTTACAACGGCGATAGTAGCCACTTCACGTCCCTGGCCTACAGCCATGGACCTGGACACCAACTTTTCCGCCAGACTTTTATCCATGGATTTTACTTCCGGCCTCGGCAACCGCCAGTCGTTCTGAAGGATTTCTTCCTTTTTTATTTCCGGCTGTTCGGATATGTCCAAAACTTCGAGCGGCCCAGATATTTCAAGATACTTGAGACTCATGACGGCTGAATTCCTGAGTATTTCTTTTTCCTCTTCCATAGTCTTAGCTGCCAGGATATGAATATCTATTTCTTCCGATTCCGTAGCCATATCAAAATATTCAGGCTTGGGATATATAATACCGACACCGGCTAAAGCCTTGCGTTTGACGCCAACAGCAATCATCGGTCGGTCATAGACATCTACTCCACCCACATCAGTAATAATTCCTGTCTTGCCTGGGCGAGTCATCAAAATAACAGCATTCTCAGGCATTTGCACCAATCCCTCAATCAGCGACTTCCCCGACATGTCGGTTATGGTATCCAATTGCCTACGAATAGGTAAACCGGACAAGCCCCCGTCAATCAAGGGAGTTATCCGGTCTATAATGCCATCGGCGTTAACCAGGCCGATGCAACCGACGTTTCTGCCTTGGCTGATTTCTACTGTTCTTTTAAAAAGCCTCTCCACAATATATCTTGCCACACCTTTAACCTGCATTCTTTAACCCCCTAAGTAAAATATAAGCGTTCCGCTACCGGAACACTTATATTGTTTCCTTACCTAAAACAGGGTATGCAGGCTAACTTACCTTGCTTATGGCGTCGGCCAGTTTCATGGAGACCATTTTGGAAACGCCCGTATCGTCAATGGTGACTCCATATAAAACATCGGCTGCTTCCATAGTTCCTTTCCTGTGGGTCACAACAATAAACTGGGTTTGCTTGGAAAACTTGCGCAGGAAGGCGGCATAACGGTCAACATTAGCTTCATCAAGGGAAGCTTCTATTTCGTCCAGGACACAAAAAGGACTCGGTTTGACCATGAGTACGGCAAATAAAAGTGAAATAGCGGTTAAGGCCCGTTCACCGCCGGATAATAATGATAAATGCTGCGGTTTTTTGCCGGGCGGTTGAGCAATTATCTCCACTCCTGTTTCCAGGATATTTTCTTTGTCGGTCATCTGAAGTTCGGCATGTCCGCCGCCAAAAAGCTCGGTAAAAACTCGCCGGAAATTTTCGTTGATTTCTTCGTAAGCTTTGCAGAAACGCTTGCTCATTATCTGGTCCATTTCTGAAATAACTTTATACAAAGAAACTCTGGCTTCCTCAAGATCGGCATACTGGGCTTTCAGAAAATTATATCTCTCGCTAACTTTCTCAAATTCTTCGATGGCAGCAAGGTTAACTGCTCCCAAGTCCGCAATGAGAGACTTCAGTTCCTTAATCCGGGCCTGAGCTTCCCGTTTGCTGCTGATTTCCGTTTTTTGCAGCAAAGCTTCCTCATAAGTTAACCCGAATTCTTCCAGGAGTTTACTTTGCTCATTTTCCATTTCCGCCTCCAGCCTGGTTTTCTTAACTTCCAGGCTGTGAATCTGATTTTGTAAACTGGCAAATTGCCTGTTCGCATTTTTGGCGGAGGTCTCTTTAAGTTCAATCTGGCCGGCCAAATGGTCCCTGTGGTTTTTTAATGCGCTAACGCGCTCTTCCATGCCCATTTTTTCTTCGACTAAAGTAGTAATCAGTTTTTCTAGTTTGCTGTTTTCAACTGCAATATTGCCTTCTTGCCGACCAATAAAATCGATTTCTTCCGATTTCACCCTGATTTGCCCGGCCAATTCATCAATCTCCTGGCGCACCCTGTCAAGAGTTTGCCGACAACTTATTTCTTCCTGCCTCAACCTGGCCAGTTCAATTTTTTTAGCGGTAACTTTACCGGTGACCTCGTTTCTGTGGACTTCCAGCGAAGCAAAGTCCTGCTGACTCTCGGCCACCCTTTTGTTCAATTCATCATGCCGGATTTTCAACTGTTGGATTTTTCCGGTAATTTCTCCGTTCTGGGTTAAAACCTCCTTCAGCCGTTCGTCTAACTGGGCTGCTTCCATTTCATAAACCTCCAAACTCTGCTCCAGTTTAGACTTTTGAATCTTGACCTGTTCCATTTCAGCCTTTAAGCCGGCGATTCTCAGTTGGCCCACCTGTTGGCTTTCCTTAATGCTTTCCAATTCTCCGGTCAGCTTTTCCTTCTCTTTCTGCAAAGCAGCTTCCTTATCCTGTACCGCTTTAACCTGTACCTGCAGGACAGCAATAGCAACCGCCAGTTCTTCGATTTCCCGCTTTCGTCCCAGGAGGTTGCTGCGGCTCTTGTTGTAGCTGCCGCCTGTTAAGGACCCCCCCGGGTTAACCACGTCTCCGTCCAAAGTAACCACTTTAAAGCTAAACTCATTATCTTTAGCTATTTGCAAAGCTGTATCAATGTCTTCGGCTACTATGATATTTCCCAAAAGGCTTTTTACTGCCGGTTCATATTCCCGATCAAAGGTAACCAACTCGGCAGCTATCCCAACACATCCTTTAGCCTTCAAAATCTTGTCCGAGCTGCGCAGTTCTTTGGCCTTGACCGTATTAAGCGGTAAAAAAGTAGCCCGCCCGGCATTGCATTTCTTTAAAAAGTCAATGGCGGCTTTAGCATCCTTGTCGGTTCTGGTCACAATAAACTGCAAAGCGCCGCCCAATGCTACCTCTACCGCAATTTCATATTTCTTCGGGACGTTTAAGAGTTCAGCCACTACGCCGCAGATACCGGCCAACTTCTTTTGTTTACCGGCTTTTAAAATTTCCCGGACGCCTTTGTGATAGCCCTCATAATCCTGCTCCATCTCTTCCAGGGCTTTTAATTTAGAAGCCAGTTTTTGTTTTTCTTCCGTTAAATTATTGAATTCGCGAGTAACATCCTGAATTTTAACCCTATTTTCATTGATTTTGGCAGCAATATCTTTTATTTTTGTTTCGGCAGAAGAGAGTTCATCTTCCGTTTCCCGGATGCTAATATTTAAACTTTCCAAAGTTGCCAATATCTGTTGCCGGTCTGCGGAGACATCCTTTATCAGGGTTACGAGCTGTTCCCTGCGTTTTTGCAGGGATTTTTCCTCTGCCTCCAAGGCATGGAGCCGGTTGTTCAAAGCAGCAGTTTCATTTAGAGTATCGATTATTTCTCCCTTGGCCTGCTCTATATCGTCGATTTTACTCCGGTTATCGGCTTCCAGTTCCCTCAACTGGGCCTCCAGTTCGGCCAGTTCGGTCTCCATAGTCCTAATGTTGTGGACCAGTTTCTCGTAGCCTTCCATTTCTCCTCTGGATTGCTCCCGAATGGCCGCCTGTTTGCCCGATAATTCATTAATTTCTGCCTGCAACCGCTCCTGTCGCTCTTTAAGGTTTTTGTTCCGTTCTCCGTTTATCCTGATATCAGCTTCCAGCTTTTCTATGGCACTGCTTTTCTCAAAAATATCCTGCTGCAAATTATTAATATTTTCGTTGGTCAGGTGTAGGTCGTGTTTAAGTTCTTCGATTTCGGAGTCTGTTTTACGCACCTCTGTCTCCAGGGCAATAATATCCTGACGCAGCTTTGCTTCCTCACCCGTCAGGGTCTCTAAACGATCTTTCTGGTCGGTTAACTGATGAACGGCAAGATTTATTTCCAGCTTGTCCAGTTCTTCTTTATAGCCAATGTATGTTTTTGCCCTGGTGGCTTGCTCCTCCAGCGGGCCTACCTGGTTTTCCAACTCTGCTATGATGTCGTTAATCCGGACCATGTTTTGCTCGGTATCTTCCAGTTTGCGGACAGCCTGGAGCTTACGGTTCTTATATTTTACTATGCCGGCAGCCTCTTCAATAATCAAACGCCGGTCTTCTGATTTGGAACTTAATATCTCGTCTATTTTTCCTTGCCCGATAATGGAATAACCTTCCTTGCCAATACCGGTATCCATAAACAGTTCATGAATATCTTTCAGCCGGCAGGGTGTCTTGTTAATAAAAAATTCGCTCTCCCCGGATCTGAACACACGGCGAGTAACAGTAACTTCGCTGTATTCAACCGGGAATATCCCTGTAGAATTGTCTAAAGTCAGGGTAACCTCAGCCATACCGACAGGTTTTCTTTTATCGCTGCCGGAAAAAATGACGTCTTCCATCTTGGCTCCCCGTAGGATTTTTGCGCTCTGTTCGCCCAAAACCCAGCGAATGGCATCAGATATGTTACTTTTACCACTGCCATTTGGGCCGACAACGGCAGTAATTCCAGGGTTAAAATACAGTTCAGTCTTATCAGCCAGCGACTTAAACCCTTGGATTTCCAAACGTTTTAAATACAACTGGGTTTCTCCTCCTTAAGTCGGCTTCAATAAACCATATTAATTTTACCATACCAACCTGAAAAAGAAAACGGGCGCTGTATTTAACAAAAATCTGCCTCAACCCTGTTCCTGCCCATCTGCTTGGCCCTGTACAAGCATTCATCAGCCTTTGCCAGTAACTCATCAATACTTTGTACACCGCTGTGGAAACATGCCACGCCACAACTGACCGTAACATTTATTTTATAAACCTCTCCATCGTTGCCTATGATTTCAAAGCAAGTCTTCTGAACAGCATCTCTGATCAGCTCCGCAAATTCAACAGCCAGGTCACGGGTGACAGATGGGAGGACAACTACAAATTCCTCTCCCCCGTACCGGGCAGCTACGTCAATCTCCCGTATTTTTGCTTTTATTATAGCGGCGATTTTCTCAAGGACGCTGTCTCCGGCCAAGTGACCGTACCGGTCGTTAATTTCTTTAAAATTATCCAAATCAATCATTATGACACTAAGGCTATCCCCGGCATCCCTGGCCCTGATGAACTCCTCCTCTACAGTAGCCTGTAGAAATTTCCGGTTATAAGTCCTGGTCAGGAAATCAATGCTCGCAGAATGATGCTGTTTTTTTTCAGAAAAAGCCAGGTATGAACTGGTAAGGCCTATGAGCCACAGGTAGATCAGCCTTATCTCCAAAACATTCCATTCATAGCCCTGGGGATATGTGAGAATTACCGCTATCAGATAAGAAATACTGGCTAAAATCAGGCAGTATAGAGCCGGTCTGAACCCGAATAGCATGCCGGCCTGTAACACCAGTAAATAATAAACGTTAAAATTCTCGCTGCCTACTCCGCCTCTGGCAGTTACCATTATACTGATGATTATAGCATCCAGCAGGTGTACAACTACCCACAGACGCATAGAAAGCTTCCAGCGAAAATATGTGGCAGCAGTCAAAAAAACATTGACTGCAATAAATGTAATTAATGCATAAAAATCCAGGCCCTGCGGCCAAAGCCGACTGATGTGGTAAAGTACAGGAGAAAATAAAACCAGTACCCACCTCATTATGATTACAAAAATATGATTATCCCTATAATAATTCCACTGCCTCATTTTTCACCACCCGCTCCAAAATAGATTTCTACATTTTTTACCAATTACCTTTATGAATTACGGTTTTTCAAAGTAACATTTTTCAAATTTTTCAAGTAAATTATTAAACCCAAAAGGAATTGGCCAATTTTTCGCGAATAGAAATATAAAAACTAATAAATTGTTTCTGGTGCCCGATATGGGAGAATAGGGAATTAGGTTAAAATCCTAAGCGGTCCCGCCACTGTAATTGGGGAATGGCCTTACAATTGTGCCACTCGGTTTTTCCGGGGAAGGCGTAAGGCCCGTGATGATCCATAAGCCAGGAGACCTGCCAGAAACTGTCGGTATTTTGCCCGCGGAGGCAAAAATGCAGCTTGGATGATGGTAAAGTCCAGAGCCTAGATGGTTCTGGATTTTTGTTTTTAAAGTATTGAATTAATTTTTCAAATTTACAAGGAGGTATGTTTTATGGAACTCTACCAATCCACCCTGGAGCAAATCACAGATCTGAACAGGGAAACCATGCAGGCGGCCTGGGATCGCATTGATTCCCTGGCTACACCGACAAGGGCCCTGGGCCAGCTAAATAATATAGCTGCTCAGTTGGCAGGTATCATGGGCACTCCTACTCCTAAAATCCACAAGAAATGCGTCATCATAATGGGTGGCGACCATGGGATAGTGGATGAAGGGGTCAGCGCTTACCCGCAGGAAATCACCGTCGCTATGATGATGGTATTCACCAAGGGCGGAGCGGGTATCAACTGCCTGTCCAATCATGTCGGTTCCGATGTAATTGTAGTGGATATTGGGGTTAAAGGGGACACCTCTGTATTCCCCGGCGTTATCCAGAGAAAAATCAGGCCGGGAACAGCCAACATGGCTATTGGTCCGGCCATGACCAGAGAGGAAGCCATTGCAGCCATTGAGGTAGGAATTGAAATGGCCAATCAGCAGATTGACGCCGGTTATGACCTGCTGGCTACGGGAGATATGGGTATAGGTAATACAACCCCCAGCAGCGCCTTGCTGGCTGCTTTCACAGGTTTGTCTCCGGCAGAGGTAGCGGGCCGTGGAACGGGTGTCGATGATGAAGGATTGAAAAAGAAAATAAATGCCATTGCCAAATCTTTAGAGGTAAATAAGCCCAATCCCAATGACCCCGTTGATGTGCTGTCCAAAGTAGGGGGCCTGGAAATAGCGGGCTTGACCGGTGTAATACTTGGCGCGGCAGCAAAAAAACGGCCGGTAATAATTGACGGCTTTATTTCCTCTGCCGCAGCGCTGGTAGCTGCAAAAATTTCTCCCCTTTCTGTCAAGTATATGATAGGTTCTCATTGTTCCGCCGAACAGGCCCATCATATTATGCTGGAAACTATCGGCCTAATGCCCGTCCTGAATTTGGAAATGCGCCTGGGCGAAGGAACAGGGGCTGCTCTTACCATGCCTATAGTTGAAGCGGCCACCAAAATTCTCACCGATATGTTTACTTTTCAAGACCTAGGTGTTCCGTGCTAATTTAGTCGCCGGTGACGAGCCACTTTAGCAGTGCAGCAACTGTTGCTCCGCAATTGTAAGGACCGCTGTAATAACACGAGCCGCTGTAACGGTGTCATCCGTGACTCGTGGCCGGGTTTCCGGCGTCCGTGCCGGAAACAGCGATTTCAAGCCCTCACTGTCGTTAACACTGTCTATCCGCCCTCCACCAAATCGCAACTTATTGTTTTACCTCCATAGCGGTATCTTCTGTTTTCCTTAAAACGATAGTTGTTTCACCATACAAGGCCGAACGGCAACACGGAAGGGGGGCGGGGTTCTCAGGCTACCGTTAAGGAGCGAGTGCGCCCGCAAAACCGTAGCCAGGCAGGCAGGGGGTTCCCGCATGTTCGAGGATGGCGAAGGCCGCCGGGAAGTCCGGCACTCAAGTTAAGTTGAGTAGCCGGACGGGAGGCGGCCTGGCTTTTGAGAAATGCAACATGAGCCATCGAGTTCGGGAACGCTGCCTGCCTGGCCAGGTTTTGCAGCACTAAGCTCCTTGGTAGCGGAGAACCCAGCCCCCCTTCCGTGGTTAAAGAAGGGCGTAGCCTCGGAGCAACGGTTGTTTCACCGGCACAGCGGCTTCCCTCAACTTCAAAGCAACTCTATATCATATTTTCTAATATTTTGGGGAATCTTACCTTTTAAACAGATTGTTGGAAAGGAAGATTCCCCATGTCTTTGTTAATGAATGCTCTTAAGCAGCACCACTTGACGGAGATGTATCTCTCCCTGCCTGTTGAACATAAAAAGGCCTGGCAGCAATACTTCCCGAAAATATGCAACTGCAGCGATTGCAGCAGCGGAACAAACAAACCGTTTCCAATAAAATCCACGGCACGGTTTCTCTGGGTAACGGCCGCTAACGCCATTCCCCACCGTAACTACGACTTTGCGGAAATTCTTCTTAATAAGGCGCTGGAATACGCCGATAATGGCGACGATATTTTATGGATACATGCCAATTTCGTCCAGCTTTATTACGACCAGATTGACAGCAAACGGGAAGCGTCTGAAAAATGTCTTCACCATTGCGAGGAACTAACTAAGATGGGCTATCTCAACAGGTGGGTTGACCGGATTCTTAATGAAATCAGTGAGGTTTAAAAGAGAAAACAACAACACGTTTCCTCTGATTAAGCAAACGTGTTGCTGTTTTCTCTTTCGATTTGGAGAGTACCTATTGCATTTGGAAAGCGTTAAAAATAAAATAATTCTTGAAGGGAGGTCGCAACAATGTGCAAGCATTTATATATCGACAAAGACACAGGCGTCGAATACTGCGAACTGCTGGATAAACCATGCGATGAAACTACTTTGGCTATATGCCCATTGACCTTCGAACAATAATTATCATTATGCTAAGGCTTTCTGCCTTCCACTACCGCTACCACACCGCCACAAAAGTTGTGGTATTTTGTTTCTACTAACCCTGCTTCCCTAAACATTTGGACCAGGACTTTCTGGTTGGGGAAGACCTTTGCCGAGGCATGGAGATAACTATAAGCTCCTTTGTTTCCGGCCCATAATTTGCCCATTGCAGGAATAACCTTCTCAAAGCAAAACCAGTATAACTGTTTAAATACCGGCGCTGTAGGCTGAGCCATATCCAGGGAGACTACTTTGGCGCCGGGTTTTACCACCCGCACCATTTCCCTGAGGGCAGTCATGATATCAGGCACGTTCCTCAGCCCCCAGCCCACTGTCGCACAATCAAAGGTATTTTCTGCAAAGGGCAGGGCCATGGCATTACCCTGGATCAAACTGATGTTATCCTTCAGGTCAAAGTTTTTTAAATTTTCTTTTGCCACCGCCAGCATCTTTTCCGAAAAATCCAACCCCGTTACCCTACCGTCGAGACCTGCTGCGCGAGCCAATTCCATAGTCAGCATCCCCGTCCCGCAGCAAACATCCAGTCCGTAACCCCCAGGCTGCAGTTCAGCCCTTTTTACAGCAAACTTCCGCCATTTTTTGTCCAGACCCCCAGTCATCAACGTGTTCATCAGGTCGTAACGCCGGGCAATGGAATTAAACATATCACGAACAAACTTTTCCTTGTTCTCTTTGCTCGGTAGCTTTGTCAAATAAGTTCCCCCTCTGCTTTCCACAGCCTATAAAATAAGGTCCTTTCGCCGCAGGACAACATCTTTTTCTTCTTCGTCGAGCCGCGTTAACTTTATTGTCCCCGGAACCAGTTCCGGGTCAGGTATAATCTTAACCGTTTTCAGGCCGTAGTGTTCCTGCAGGGCCTTAATATTCGTCGATTTGTGGCCGCGGGCCTTCGATTCATCCCTGGGGGAAACGGCAAATTCCACTTCTTTTATTCCGCCCGGTACCGCTCCGGCCCTATTCAGCAATTCCCGTAGTTGCTCATAAATCAAGGCCCCATAAACCAGTTCCCCGATGGCGGGATGATAAGGTCCGGCTATTATTTCACCGCCGGGAGAAATTTCTTCTGTGTTTTGTAACCCTATACGGATCACTTCTATGCCGGCCCTTTCAAAGCGGTTTAGCATTTTTTTGGCCGTATCCACCACTTCATTAACCTGCCAGGGGGAATATTTTCCCTGGCGGAACAGTCTCTCCAATTCCGTTCCCTTTAAGACGAGGACAGGATAAATCCGGACGAAATCCGGGCTGAGGTCGATAACCTCGTTGCAAGTCTTCAGGGCTTTTTCCTGGCTGTCGCCGGGCAAACCAATCATAATCTGGACACCCAGGAAGAAACCCCATGACTTTACTAATTTTGCCGCCTTAACCACGTGCTCAGTTGCATGGCCCCTCCGGGCAAAGGCTAATACATCTTTATCCATAGACTGGACACCCAGTTCAATAGTGTCTACGCCGTAAGCCATTAATATGCTCAAAGTATCTTCATCAATTTTGTCAGGCCGGGTGGAAATTCGGATACCCTGTATTTTACCTGTCCGGTAATAATCCCATGCTGCCCGCAGAAATTTTCTCTGCTCGTCAACTGGAATAGCCGTAAAGCTTCCGCCGTAAAAGGCTACTTCGACTTTACGGTTTTCAACATTGGGCAAAGTTGCCAGGTAGTCCCCGATTTTTTTGGCTACTTCTTCCGCCGTAGGAATGTTTACCTGCCCGGTAATTTTCTTTTGGTTACAAAAGACACATTGATTGGGACAACCTAAGTCCGGTATAAAAATTGGAATGATAAAATGTCTGGTTTCCAATATCATTCACCCTTGGGAAGCACGTTGTAGCCGTTTTTTATCTTTTCCAGGGCGTCATGGGCGGCAGCCTGTTCAGCTTCTTTCTTGGTCCTCCCTTTTCCTACACCCCAGATCTTGCCATGGCAATAAACTCCGGCGGTAAAAACTTTATTATGGTCAGGCCCTTCTTCTCCTATGATGGCATAAGTCAGGGTGTTATCAGCTTTTTGCTGTACCAACTCCTGCAACTCCGTCTTGTAATCTCCCGTTTGGCCGCCTTTTGCTACTACCTTGGAAATCTGTTCACTTAAAGTGTTAATGATAAAAAGTTTTGTTGTTTCCAGACCCTGATCCAGGTACACAGCGCCAAAAATAGCTTCCATGGCATCGGCCAATATGGAAGGCCTGTTCCTGCCGCCACTTCTCTCCTCACCCTTACCCATCAGAATGTACTGCCCTAAATTCATTGCCCGGGCCACTGAGGCCAAGGACGATTCGCAGACAATCCCTGCCCGCATTTTGGTGAGAACTCCTTCCGGGTAAGTGGGGAAGCGGTCGTAGAGATATTCACTTACTACCAGCTCCAGGACAGCATCCCCCAGAAATTCCAGCCGCTGATTGTGTTCTATGGGTTCACGTTTATTCTCGTGCGCATAAGAACTATGTGTTAACGCTGTAACCAGCAGTTCAGGTGAAGTCCAGTCTATTCCCATAACCCCGATAAGTTCGTCAATTTTGGGCCCCAGTATTCCCAACTTCATTGTCGGTCACATTACTCCTCAAATTTATTAAACAGGATTGTCCCATTATGGCCGCCAAAACCAAAGGAGTTGGATAAAGCAACGCGAACTTCCATCTCCTTGGCCTTATTTGGAACATAATCCAGGTCACATTCAGGGTCAGGGTTTTCCAGGTTTATGGTCGGCGGAACCTGGCCCTTTTGTATGGCCAGGATGCAGATAGCAGCTTCAATACCCCCTGCGGCGCCCAGTAAATGTCCGGTCATGGACTTCGTAGACGAAACCGCTAACTTATAAGCATGCTCGCCAAATACCTTTTTGATGGCTTTCGTCTCCCCAATATCCCCCAGCGGAGTCGAAGTGCCATGGGCATTGATATACTGCACATCCTCGGGTTCAACACCGGCCTCGCGCATCGCCAACTCCATAGCTCTGGCAGCGCCAATACCGTCGGGGTCAGGTGCGGTAATATGGTAAGCGTCACAGGTTACTCCGTAACCGGATAGCTCAGCATAAATCTTCGCTCCTCTTTTCTGAGCATGTTCAAGAGACTCCAGAATCAAAACCCCGGCCCCTTCACCCATGACGAAACCATCTCTTTCCTTATCGAAAGGACGGCTGGCCTTTTCCGGTTCTTCGTTCCGGGTGGACATTGCCTTCATCGAACAGAAACCGGCCATAGCCAGCGGGATAATCGGCGCTTCCGCTCCACCGGTTATAACTACATCACATTCACCGTTCTTGATCAGGCGCATAGCCTCGCCGATAGCATTTGAGGCAGAGGCACATGCCGTGACTGTCGTGGTGTTAGGCCCTCTGAAACCGTAATTGATAGCTATATAAGCCCCACAGATATTGGCAATCATCATGGGCACGAAGAAAGGACTAATCCGCCCCGGACCTTTTGCCATCAGTATCCTGGCCTGCTCTTCAACGGTTTCAATGCCTCCCACGCCGCTCCCCAGTAAAACGCCGACCCGGTCTTTATCAAGTTTTTCAGGATCAAGGCCTGCATCTTCAATAGCCATTTTAGCCGCTGCCATGCCGTAATGGGTATACCTGTCCATGCGTCGTACTTCTTTTTTATCAAGGAAGTCCAGAGGGTCAAAGTCCTTTACTTCTCCGGCAATCTGGGTAGCCAAATCCGAAGCGTCAAAGCGGGTAATTCTGTTAATACCGCTCTTGCCCTCCAAAAGAGACTGCCAGAACTTATCCACGCCTGTCCCCACGGGAGAGACCACTCCTAAACCGGTAACAACTACTTTTTTCACCAAATAACCTACACCTCACTTCCGGCCATTTTAAATTCGTTCAGCAAATTCCTGATAATTTCTTTAACAGGTAATATGTCTTTAATTTCATGCACTTTTTCACCGGAAAAAACCAACCCATTTTCCATATCGCCCTGCTGTGCCTTTACCAATGCCTTAAGAATACAAAATCTTTTGGAACATTTTTTCAGACAGCCATCGCAGCTTTGAGGCGTAAGGGTCTCCCCATTAAACAACCTTTCGGTAAATTTATTCAACAGCCCTCTGCCGGGCAAACCAACCGGGCTTTCCAACACCACCACATCTTCGGGGCGGGCTTTTACATAAAGCTGTTTAAAAGCGTCAGCCACATTGGACTCTAAACTGGCCACAAACCTGGTACCCATTTGCACGGCATCGGCGCCCAGGTTAATGATTTCCCTAATATTGAAGCCGTTAATAATACCGCCGGCTGCAATGACCGGAATTTTAACAGCTTCCTTGATTTCAGGAATCAGCTTTTTGATGGATTCGGTGGTTCCCAGGTGTCCACCGGCCTCCTTGCCTTCTACAACAACGGCGGCAGCACCCATCTTTTCGGAAATCTTGGCCAGTTTAACGGAAGAAACAATTGGTACAATTGGGACATTAGCTTCCTTTCCCCAGGAAAACATGTCCCTGGAGAATCCGGCTCCGGAAACAATCAGATCGATACCCTCCGCTATAGCAGTTTTGACAAGCTGGGCAAATTCCCTAGCCGCAAACATGACGTTAATGCCTACTATACCTTTGGTCATTTCTTTAGCTTTTCTTATCTCATTGCGCAGCTCTTCAATTCCCATGCCGGTGGCTGCAATGAGTCCGATACCCCCCTCTTCAGCTACAGCACCTGCCAAAGGGGCAGTCGAAACCCTAACAGCCATGCCCCCCTGAATGATGGGCAGTTTTGGCATTAAATTGCCAATTCTCAACTCTGGTAAGTTCATAAAATCCTCCCGGTTTAAATATATAGCATTATTCTCAAAGAGTCCCGCAGTAACCCACGGGACTCTTTTAATCATCCAATGATATCATTTTACTGGTTATCTTCAATGTACTTAACTGCATCGGCGACAGTTCTGATCTTCTCGGCGTCTTCATCAGGAATTTCCATATCGAATTCCTCTTCCAACGCCATGACCAGCTCAACAATATCCAAAGAATCCGCACCCAAATCATCTATAAAAGTGGATTCCGGCTTCACTTCATCCTCTTCAACACCTAGTTGCTCTACGATAATGCTTTTAACTTTTTCGAAGGTTGTCATGGTTTCACCCCCTTCCAGACAAAACTGAAATAATATAAATTATTAGTGCATTACCATCCCGCCATCAACAGCGATGGTCTGCCCAGTAATATAACTGGCATTGTCAGAGGCCAGAAAAACAACCAGATTGGCTACATCTTCCGGTTGTCCCAGCCTGCCCAGCGGAATCTGCTTCTGCAGTTCCCCTTTTATTTCGTCGGAAAGGACATCCGTCATTTGCGTAACAATAAATCCGGGCGCAATGGCATTAGCCCTTACCCCTCTTGACGCCAACTCGCGGGCCACTGACTTGGTAAAGCCAATGATCCCGGCCTTGGAAGCCGCATAGTTGGCCTGGCCTGCATTACCCATTAAACCGACAACGGAAGAGATGTTGATGATCACCCCACCGCGCTGCTTCATCATGGGGCGGCTTACTGCCTTTGTACAGTTAAAAACACCCTTTAGGTTCACTGCCAATACGGCATCCCAATCTTCTTCCTTCATCCGCATTAACAGTGTGTCTCGGGTGATACCTGCATTATTCACCAAAATATCAATACGCCCTAAATTGTCTATCACCCCGGCCACTGCCTCCTCAACTTTATCAGCCTGAGCTACGTTAACTTCGTAGCCTTCGGCATCAAAACCGGCAGCCTTTAATTCCGTAACACAATTCTGCAGTTCTGCGGCATTTACGTCAAAAATGACAACACGCGCTCCCTGTCGGGCCAGGGCTTCACATATGGCCTTGCCAATCCCACGGGACCCGCCCGTTACTATGGCAATTTTATCCCTTAGAACCATTCTATATAACCTCCTCCAATTTAGCAAGGGTATTTTCCAACGAAGTTAAATCTTCTATGTTATAAACGGTTACTTCGCGGTTAATTTTCCGGATCAGGCCTGTTAGAACTTTACCCGGACCGATTTCCACAAAAGTGTCCACGCCATGGGCTATCATATTTTGCACCATATCCTCCCATAGTACTGAGTGGCTTACCTGCCTGGTCAGGAATTCGCGAATTTCCTCCACGTCACTGACAAAATCAGCCGTCACATTGCAAATAAAAGGATATTTAGGCGCATTAATTACTGTTTCCTTAAGTATTTGCGCAAGGTTTTCCTCAGCCGGTTTCATCAGGCTGGAATGAAACGGCCCGCTGACATTCAGGGTGACTATTCTTTTGGCCCCAAGTGCACGGCACAGTTCAGCGGCCTTTTCCAGGCCACCCGCTGTGCCTGAGATAACTATCTGCCCCGGGCAATTGTAATTAGCTATTTCTACCTTGCCGGCAGCGGACGCCTCGCGGCAGGCCTTTTCCACCGCACTGCGCTCCAGGCCCAAAACAGCGGCCATGCCACCCTCTCCCTTGGACGCCGCCTCTTCCATCAAGCGGCCCCTTTTTTCGACCAATTGCACAGCCTCTTCAAAATAAAGGCATTCGGCAGCTACCAGAGCCGAATATTCGCCCAGGCTGTGTCCGGCTACCACCTGCACAGGGATTTTGTTGCGCTTACTAAATTCACGAAAAAGAACTGTGCTGGTCGTCAGCATAGCCGGTTGAGTTACAGGAGTTTTGCGCAGTTCTTCCTCCGGGCCGTGAAAACAAACTGATGACAGGCTGTAACCCAGTAATTGGTCGGCCTTTTCAAATAACGCCCTTGCTTCAGAGGAATTATCATATAAATCTTTACCCATGCCCACATACTGGGAGCCCTGTCCCGGGAATACAACAGCCAGTTTCATTATCTGACAGCCTCCAGACTTTTTAAGGTTTGCTCGGCGCCGGCAATAATCTCCTCAATAATAGCACGCGCCGGTTTGATTTCCTTCACCATACCGGCAATCTGGCCTGCCATCACCGAGCCCATCTCAATATCACCGTCGATCATGGCCTTTTTCAGACTGCCGGCGCCCAATGCTTCCAATTCTTCCACAGATACCCGCCGCTCCTCCATATCTTCAAATTCCTTGGTCAGCTTGTTTTTCAGGCAACGCACGGGATGGCCCGTAATTCTTCCGGTAATAACAGTATCTCTGTCTTTCGCCTTCAGGATAAACTCTTTGACGTTTGGGTGAATAGTACATTCTTCGGCGCACATAAAACGGGTACCAACCTGGATTCCCTTGGCTCCCAAAGCCAGGGCAGCGACCAAACCCCTGCCGTCGGCGATTCCACCCGCAGCAATTACCGGTATATCAACGGCATCAACGATTTGCGGCACCATGGCCATGGTCGTCAATTCTCCGATATGGCCGCCCGATTCCATGCCTTCGGCAACAACCGCATCAGCCCCGGCCTTCTCCATTCTTTTGGCCAGAGCCACCGATGGAATTACAGGTATAACCCGGGTTCCGTTTTCTTTTAATGCCGGTATGTATTTCCCCGGCGAACCGGCGCCGGTGGTTATGACGGGAACTTTCTCCTGCAAAACCACCTGCATTACTTCTTCCACATGGGGAGACATCAACATCACATTTACCCCAAAGGGCTTATTGGTCCGTTCCCTGGCTTTCCTTATTTCATCTCTTACCCATTCAGCAGGGGCATGTCCGGCTCCTATAATACCCAGTCCGCCCGCTTCAGACACGGCAGCAGCCAGCTCAGCCGTGGATACCCAGGCCATCCCGCCCTGCAATATGGGATATTCAATTTCTAAAAGATCGCACAGTTCTGTCTTCAAAGGCATTCTCCTCCCTACATCAATTTTGGGAATTATATACTCCACCTGATGACAGCAGCAGCCCAGGTCAAACCTGCGCCAAAACCTACCAATGCTAAATTATCCCCCGATTTAATTAATCCTCTTTCCCGGGCTTCGTATAAGGCTACAGGTATAGAAGCAGCAGAGGTATTACCATATCTGTCTACGTTTACATATACCTTGTCCATGGGCATAGCCAGCCTTTTCGCTGCTGCCTCGATAATACGCAAATTAGCCTGGTGCGGGATAAAAAAATCTATATCGGCAGGCGTTAAACCCGCTCTTTCTATAACCTCCAGAGCAGCATCGCCCATTATTTTGACGGCAAATTTGAACACTTCCCGGCCGTTCATTTTCAGGTAGCCGTCGGGCCCCATCATTAACAACCCACCACCGCTGCCGTCAGATCCTAACTGAAAAGAAAGGAGACCATAACCTTTTTGCGTAGGTCTTAATACAGCAGCTCCCGCACCGTCACCAAACAACACGCAGGTATTGCGGTCCTGCCAGTTAACTATTTTAGACAAAACCTCCGCCCCTATAACCAAAACCGTTTCATACTGGCCTGATGCTATATACTGGGCTCCGGTAACCAAACCATATACAAAACCGGAACAGCCGGCAGCCAGGTCAAAACTGGCAGCCTTGACAGCGCCCAGCCTTTTCTGAACCAGGCAAGCCGTGGACGGAAAAGAATAGTCGGGAGTAACGGTGGCCACAATTATCAGGTCAACTTCCTCAGCCCCAACCCCGGCATCAGCAAGGGCGTTTTTCGCTGCTTCCACCGCCAGGTCCGAAGTGTTTTGCCCTTTTTCTGCCATTCTGCGCTCTACTATCCCGGTCCTGGACCTGATCCACTCATCGCTGGTGTCCACAAGTTTCTCCAGGTCATAGTTAGTCATGACCCGGTTGGGAATACTGGCCCCGATGCCGGCAATACCGACCGGAACCCGATTAAACCCTGGCATCTTCATCATCTCCCAAAATGGTTTCGTGGATGCTGTCCCGAATACAGTCCACTACTTTTTTTTCGACGCATTCCTTGGCCACCCTAACGGCATTGGCAATTGCTTTCGCGTCAGAACTACCGTGGCTGATGATGCTTATCCCGTTAACCCCCAAAAGCGGCGCCCCGCCATATTCAGCATAATCTATCCGCTTTTTAAGGCCTTTGGCCTGGGTAAAGACAAGGGCAGCGCCCACTTTAACAAAAATATTTTTTTTCAGTTCCTGCTTGATCATCCACATGAGATCGCGAGCCAATCCTTCGCCGAATTTCAGCACCACATTGCCAACAAAACCGTCGCAAACTATGACGTCAGCCCGGCCTCTGGTGATATCGCGGCCCTCGATATTACCGATAAAGTTGAGCTTACTTTCCTTCAGTAATCGGTGAGCTTCCACATACAATTCCTTACCCTTGGATTCCTCTTCACCTATGTTCAGAAGGCCTACCCGCGGTTGGGCAATCCCCATGATTTTTTTCGCGTAAATATGCCCCATAATAGCAAATTGCACCAGGTTAACAGGTTTACATTCTGCATTGGCCCCCACATCCAAAAGGAGACAATAACCGGTGAGGGTGGGTATTATGCTGGCAATGGCCGGCCTGTCTATGCCTTTTATCCTGCCCAAACCAAGCAGTGAAGCCCCCATGGCCGCGCCGGTGCTACCCGCAGACACCACTGCATCGGCCTGTTCTTCTTTGATTAACCTGTTGCACACAACAATGGAGGAATCTCTTTTCTTTCTAACAGCAACGGCCGGCGCTTCATCCATGCGGATTACCTCGGAAGCATGTACAACAGAAATTAGGTTTTTATCATATGCATATTTGGCCAGTTCCTTGGTGATAGCCGCGTGGTCACCGACCAAAACAACTTCAAGTTTATGCAGCTTTACTGCTTCAACGGCTCCCTTGACAATTTCCACGGGCGCATAGTCTCCGCCCATAGCATCCACTGCTATTTTCACTGCATCGTCGCCTCCTTATCAGAAAGGGCAAATATTATAAAAGTACCTTCAAAAACTATTTCCTGTCCGGATTTCGATTCGACCCCGACTATATATTTGTTACCTTTGCGGCCTTTCACCGTAGCCTTAGCAACTATCCGCTCGCCCAACTTCACCTGTCGTTTAAAGAAAATCCTGGCTGTCCCGGTCAGCGCCACTTCAGCGTTTATACAGGCCACGGCCAGAGAATTTGCCTGGGCAAATATAAAGTGGCCCCTGGCAATCCCCGTTTTCTGAAAGATCATATCTTCGTTTATGTTCATAACAGAGATTCCTGACCGGTTAAGTTCCAGGTCAATTAAATCGCCGATTACCTCGCTACCGCTCAAAGACCTCAATTCGGCATAACTCTTCTCAGCCATCTGCTTAACCCGTTCACGAACTTCCGGAATGTTCAATTCCAACCTGTCCAACCGAATAGTCTGGATACTTACGGAAAACATTCTGGCCAGCTCTTCATCGGTGAGAAAAGGGTTGTTTTCCAACGCTGTTTTTAATTTTTCCAGTCTCCTAGCTTTAGCAGATGTGCTCGCCATATTAATACCACCTAGTTTTAGCACCTATCCTTAGCACCTGGTACTAATTATAATATATAGTATACTCCAAAATTATGCAAGTTAAAAGAATATTGGTTTTTGTCAAAAATAAAAAAACAAAAAAACAGATGCCTCAAGACATCTGTTCACCTACATAAGACGCGTTACTTACTCTCAGCAGCAACAACCTCTTTATCTTTGTAATATCCGCATTCCGGACAAACTCTATGTGGTAACTTTGGTTCATGGCACTGTGGACAGGAAATAAAACCTGGCGCTGTAAGCTTTTGGGTAGCCCTTCTTTTCCTTACACGGGACTTGGATTGTCTGTGCTGTTGTACACCCATTTATTTTACACCCCCTTTAAAGCCCTACGATTTAAAATAGTTTTTCAACACCTCGAAACGAGGGTCAATATCGTCATCTTCACAATTACATGCAGTCTTATTCAGGTTTATCCCACACTTTTTGCACAGCCCCTTGCACTCCTCGGAACAAACCTGCTTCATGGGCAGCTCCAAAAGAATACTCTCCACTATCATATCTGTCAGATCCAGCTTTTCCCCGCTGATAATTTCCGTTTCCTCTTCTGACCCTTCGGCAGATGCATCTTCCGGGGTCAACCGGAATGCCCGCTCAAAGGAAGTTGCCAGTTCATGAGGATATTGCTCCAAACAGCGGGAACAAGTTAGTCTTAACCTGGCTGAGATATTGCCCAGAACAATTAATTTCCCGCCGGTATTTTCGATTTTACCCGTTATCTCAACAGGTTCGGAAAACTCTATCCGGTCTTTCCCATTGGTAATAGGTTCCATTTGCTCCCGCAGTTGAAATGTTTCTCTCAGTTCGGGAGTCCTTTTAACCTTACTAATATCGATAACCATACAGTACACCTCATTAGTCAAACAAATTAAATTATAACTATAGTCTATTTTTTTGTCAAGGAAAATAATAACTCGGGCACGGCGGTCTTATTCCCCTGAGCCTGTACAGCCGTAATAGCAACTACGTTGACAATGTCTTCCTCGCTGCAGCCTCTGGACAGGTCATTAACAGGTTTTGCCATCCCCTGCAGGACAGGGCCGATAGCCTCGGCATTGGCCAATCTCTGCCCCAATTTGTAGCCTATATTTCCAGACTGCAAGTCGGGAAATATCAGCACATTCACCCTACCGGCCACTTGACTGCCCGGTGCTTTGTAACGTCCCACCGAAGGAACCAGGGCCGCATCAGCCTGCAGTTCCCCATCAATCACCAGGGAAGGGTACCTTTGCCTGGCTATCTCCGTAGCCTGTCTGACCTTAAAAACTTTTTCATGCCGGGCGCTTCCTTTGGTAGAAAAGGACAGCATCCCTACCCGCGGCTCCATGCCAAGTAAAGATTTGGCAGTTACAGCCGACGTATAGGCGATTTCGGCAAGTTGTTCCGCTGTTGGGTCAGGGTTAACGGCACAGTCAGCAAACAGCATAACTCCATCGTCACCAAAATCCTTGTTCGGAACAATCATAATAAAAGCGCCGGAGACAACGGAAATGCCAGGAGCGGTTTTGATTATCTGCAGGGCAGGCCGCAAAACATCTGCTGTAGGTGACAAAGACCCGGCCACCATCCCGTCGCAATCCCCCGCTTTCACCATCAGCGCTCCATAATAAAGAGGGTTTTTTACCAAACGGCCCGCTTCCTCGTAAGTTAGACCTTTGTGCTTACGCAGGTTATAAAGAAGGTCCCTGTATGGGTTAAACTTCTTTGTCTGAGAAACAATTTCAATGCCATCAAGGGAGATGTTATGCTCTCGTTCTATGCGTGTAAAATAACCTTTTTCCCCGAGCAGCACTACATGAGCAATACCCAGCCGTTCTATTTCACCGGCTGCTTTTAAAACCCTTAAGTCCGAACTTTCAGGCAACACTATTCTTGTTTTAAACCTTCTTGCTTTTTCTTTTATTTGCGCCAGTACGTCCAATTGTCTTACTCCTTAATGATAAAGGTTCATCGTATATAAAGTGTTCCACACTCGCGCCCAGAATATTGCTTAATTTTTGCCGGGTAAGTAGTAATACCAGGCCGCTCTTCCGGTGAAACTACGCGCTTCTTTAACCACGGAAGGGCGGGTGGGGTTCTCCGCTACCAAGGAGCTTTATGCTGCAAACCCTGGCCAGGCAGGCAGTGTTCCCGAACTCGATGGCTCATGTTG